>JAUZOB010000032.1 GCA_030706665.1 Bacteroidota bacterium | reverse complement strand
AGTTATTTTCATATATTCCATTAGCAGGTCCAAATGACCCCAAGTCTTTATAATAAGGGTTATATCCTGACCAATTGAAATCTACATCATCCCCGGCATTCCCTACATAATACCTAAAATCAATAGGGTTATTATACGTTGAATAAATTTGAGTCAAAACCTTTACAACATCATCCTTTGATTTAAAGAGATTTTCTTCGGTAAGCTTTTCATCAGGAACCTGATCCAAATAATCAGAACATGATGTAAAAACCAGAAACAGGCAAATAATATAAAAGTATTTATAGTTTTTCATAATGAAGATCCGTTTAAAATTTAATTTCTAATCCCATATTGAATATCTTTTGTGGAGGATAGATCATTCCATTGGAACTCTGAGCTTCCGGATCCCACCATTTAAATGGAGCCCATGTAAGAAGATTCATCCCATTCACATATATTCTTGCACTTTTAATCTGAATTCTTTTTAAAAGACTTTCAGGAAGTGTACATCCAAGTTCAACTTGTTTTAAGCGGATATATCGGCCATCTCTTTGCCAGAAAGTTGAATTCACATAGTTATTCTCCTGAGTTCCAATTCCAAGACGTGGTATTGAAGCATAGATATTTTGATTTTCAGGAGACCATCGATTGGTTTCAACAATTGACAAAACATTTCGTCTATTTACTTCGGGGAAAGACAATGGCTTAGCAAAGAATGTGACATTATCAGCTCCTTGAAAAAGGCAAGAAAAATCGATCAATTTATACACTGTTCCTACTCCTAAGCCGTAGGTTATCTCGGGAATATAAGATTTTCCAATAAAAACCTGGTCAAAATTATCTATCTTACCATCTTTATTGATATCACGATATTTGATATCTCCGGGCTTTACAGTACCAAGATAAGACTGGTCGGGGCTATTCTTAATTTCTGCGTCATCGATAAAAAGACCTTCTGCTATATATCCCATTTGTGAGCCATAAGGATGCCCGATCGTTGACTGATATGCATATTTAGGAGCTGCTGCACCATTAGCCAAAACTTTATTCTTCGCATAAGAAAAGGTTCCTTTAAAGTTAATGGACCAATCTTTATTAAAGGCCTTTTGATACTCTATAAAGCCATCAATTCCCTTATTTTCCATCTCACCAATATTTGCTCCAGGCTGCGCCCCTCCAAATCCGAAGATGTCAAAGACCTTTGATAATTGGGTCCATATATTGGTCCGTTTTTCATAGAATACATCAGTTTGAATATTAAAGCCATTTTTCAACTTTAATTCCATTCCTAAATTAGATTTTGCTGCAGTTTCCCATGTTGCATCCGGATTTCCATAATAGGAAATATTAATCCCGGAACCGCTTCCATAACCACCTCCATTATTGGTTCCAAATCCGACACTGGTACTGGTTGCTTCGACTCTGGTCAGATATGCAAATCGACTTACGCCGGCAACAGAACCTATCTGATCGTTCCCTACTTTCCCATAGGAGAACCTGAACTTTAATAATTCAACAGAAGGTTTTAAAAAATTCATAAAAGATTCATTCGATGGTATCCATCCAATAGCATAAGAAGGGAAATAACCATACCGTTTCCCTTTTGCAAAATTCTCAGAACCATTATAACCGAAGTTGTATTCTGCAAAATATTTCTCATTGTAAGCATAGGTTGCTCTTCCGGTTAATCCCTGATGTCTTTTCGGAACTGATTCATAAATTCCACTTGTACTGGGAAAAATATCATCACTCTGATTGTAAAGCAATAAACCACCAACTTCGTGTTTCCCGAAATTTCTGTTATAGATTAAAGAACTTTCACAATAAACAGACCGAGCAGTGGAGGGAGAACTTGCAGATCTTTCAAGATAATCATGATAACCACTATTAGCTGGATCTTGATCCACATAATTATATTTCCCTTTTGAGTCTTTGAGAATTGGATTCCCGTCAGCATCAAATCCCCAAGGCTTAATTAAGTAAGGCCGGGGTGTTATTACTCTATTAACCGCAGCAGAAGTATATGTATCAAACGCAAACATTACTTTTGCTTGCAATCCCTTTGTAATGAATGATAATTCCTGATTTAGACTCATATTCGATTGCAGGTTTGTATGATACTCTGTCGTATATCCTGAAGCAGCCAGCAACTGAAAAGGATTTCGTCCCATAGAATATGGATAACCGGGAATTTTGGTTTTATCAGGATATTGAAGAGGATAATAAATTGGAGGAGTATCAAGCATGTTACCAAAAATACTTGTAGAAGAAGCTCCAGGATAATCACGATCTTCTAAGATTCCTGCAAGTTGAACAGACAACAGTGTTGTACCCGTAAGGTTCATATCAACATTTGACCGAAAATTGTATCTTTTTACATTGATATTATTATCATAGCTATTTAATTTGAATGATCGATACATCCCGTCCTGATTAAGAAATGCACCAGAAACAAAGTAACGCACCCGTTCACTTCCACCTGATACATTAATGGTTGCTCTTTGTGAAGGAGTAAGCGGCTTTAACAAGGCATGCATCCAATTGACATCAGGATAATAATAGGGATCAGTCCCCTTCCGTGTATTATCAATTTGACTTTGAGAAAACATTGCTTTTCCACCTACATTTATTTTGGCTTCATTCTGCAATTCCATATAGGTAGCACCGTCAACGAAACTTGGTAATTGTAAAGGTTTGGTTAGTCCATTTTCGAATCTGATATTAATATTGGGCTTTCCTACAAATCCCTTTTTAGTTGTAATCAATACAACACCATTTGCACCTCGAACTCCATAAACTGCGGTTGCAGTTGCATCTTTTAAAATAGCGAAATCAGCTATTTCCTCTGGATCAATATCATCTATAGAGCGTTCAACTCCATCAACTAAAATCAGAGGAGAAGTGTTTCCTGCAAAAGTATTAACCCCACGAATCCAGAACTGGGCGCCATCATAACCTGGTTCCCCGGAAGATTGAACAGCAACGACACCTGCCAGTCTTCCTGCTAATGAAGTACTGACTGTTCGTGTGGGTTGTCGCAATTGTTTAGTTTCAATTTTATCTACAGATCCAATTACACTCCCTTTTTTCTGGGTTCCATATCCAACGACCATGACTTCCTCCAAACCTTTTGTGTCTTCTTTCAGTACGACATTCAAAGTTTGAGATCTGTCAACGTTAATTTCCTGAGGAAGCATTCCGATAAATGAGAATAGAAGAGTCTTTGATCCAACAGGAACATCAATTGAGTAATTTCCATCAACATCAGTAGCGGTTCCAATAGTTGTTCCTTTCAAAAGAATCGAAACCCCAATAATGGGTTCTCCTTTTTCATTAGTAATAGTACCAGTGACTTTATTTCCTTTTTTTGTCGAAGTTGTTTTAGGTTCTGAAGAATGATTCGGAGTTTTATTAGCTCTCGCATTTATAACAATATACTGATTAACAATCTTATAATCCAAATTCGTTTTCTCAAGAACTTTTTCTAAAATAAAACCAAGAGTTTCATCTTTCGCATTTAGATTAACCTTAATCTGTTTATTCAAGTCATTATCTTTGTAAAAGAAGTAATAACCAGACTTCTTCTCAATAATCTTAAAAGTCTCCTGCAGATTCTGATTCTGAATGCGAAGGCTAATACGCGAAATCTGGGAGACATCTTGTGATGCATTCGCCGTAATTAATCCGGTAAAAAGTAAGGTTACTATTAGCTTTAAGACCAATAGTGACCTTTTACATTCTTTGGGAAGAATGTATGGCTTTCTTGTTTTTTTCATAGTTTCTAAATTTAATTTTAATTCAATGCTTCGTTTATTGAGCATTAATTGTGGTTCATCTAGTCTAGTAATTAAGTATTATGTATATAGGTTAGTCTGTTAAATTCTCTTACATTCCTTTTGTAATAATGATTTCTTGCTTGTTATTAACTATCACAGTCTTATAGGATACTTGTTTGTATAATAATTTTAAGCTATTGAGCACATCTTCGATTGGTCTATTTTTTACAGCAGTACATGAGACTTTAAAATCTTTAACGTTCTCATTATCTACTCTTATTTTAATATTGTACCAATAGCTTAATTTCTCAGCAATCTCTTCAATTCGGGTATCTCGGAATGTCAATTCTCCCTCTGTCCAAGAATAGTATTTTGAGACATCAACATCAGAAACTGTCAATTTTTGCGAAGTTTTATTATAATTAGCCATTTGTCCCGGATGTAACAGCAGCTTACTAACTTCATTTGCATCGCAGATATCAACTCTACCTTTAACTAGGGTCGTCTTTAATGAATGGCTGCACGGATACGCATCAATATCAAATTCTGTTCCTGTAACTTTCACTTTTATATCATTAACATTGACTATAAATGGGTGGTTCTTATCTGATTTAACAGTAAAAAAGGCCTCTCCGATTAATTTCACGCTTCGATGATTTTTTGTGAATGATGCCGGATAACTTAATGTTGAACCTGAGTTAAGGCAGACAAGTGTCCCATCATCCAATTTAACTTTCATAGTTTCTCCATTTGGACAAAATATTCTATTAACATACTCTTCTCTATTGGTATTCAATGAAAGTTTTATTATCCAGGAAAGACCTATTATAAAAATCAGAACAGCTGCATATTTTAAAGCTTGCTTCATAAATGGAATTATCTTCGTTCTTGATTGCATTCTTTTCTGCATAAGACTATACTCGTAATCCAAATCAATCTTCCCCTCTTTTCCTACTGTAAATGATTGAATATTTTTTAAATGAATCAGATAATGTTTATTCTTCTCATCTTTTTCCATCCATTCATATACCTCTTGTAATCTTTTCGGATCTCTAAGTTTCCCATTCACGTATTGCAAAAGCTGCTCTTTTTTCATTTTTATCTGATTTATATTTTAAAAACAATTAAAAAGGATGATACCCTTAGTCTCTTTCATAATTTTTTTCTCTGCAAATGATAATTTATTAGATATTAGACTATTAAAGTCATAAGCATTCCGTAATCGACTTATTTAAATCACTAATTAGGAGCAAGTCAATCCTGACTTTCTAAATTTCAGAAGATAAGGGAGAGAAAATGAGTTTTTTAGCTTATTCCCGAAGATAATGGTTTAACACCGCGTCTCACAAATATTTAAACAACTCATATTTATTGCCATAAAAGATAAATTCTATATAAGTTGCAAATTGATAATTATCTATACAATTTCTTTTTAAAGTTAGGAAGTTGCTATTGGGAATATACCAACAACTCTGTATTCTTAAATAAGTATCACACTGTTCAGTTAAAATGTTTAAAACATTCACCAAAAAGAAGAAAAGCCAATGCCCATTCATTAAGATAATCTTTAAGAGATACTCGTAATGATTTTAATGCTCTTGAAATATGAGCTTCTACTGTTTTTATTGAAATACCTAGCTTTTCTGCAATTTCTTTATTGGTTAATCCATTTACCCTGCTTTCACTGAAGACAGTCCGGCATTGAAGAGGTAATTGTTCTATGGTATCGGAGACGATGCTTTCTATTTCATTATAATCAAATTGACTTAAATTCATTTTTTGCAAAGCATCATAATTAAACATCAAATCTCTATAATTTGAAATAATGGATTTTCTATAATTATTTTGGAGCTTCTCTCTTTTTAAATAATTCAAACATTTATTTCGAATAATGGATAGAAGAAAGAATTTCAATTTCACATCTTCTCTAATCTCATTCTTCTTTTCCCATAATACGATATAAGCATCTTGTACGATATTTCGTGCTACATCCTCATCTACAACGTAATGTTTGGCATATAAGAATAACTGTTCAAAGTAGCATTTAAAAATTTCTTCAAATGCGACAACCGAACCGTCTCTCAATTCTAAAACACTCAATTTATCGGGATTATTTGTTTTAATACAATTCATGCCAAACTTTGTATTATCTACATAAATTAAATTCTTTTTTAGATCCGATTTGGTTTTAATTTAGCTCAATATTAAAATAATTTGCTTTGTTTTCGAATCATTAATTCAATTGAATAAGGTTTTCTATCTCCTCATTCTCCTTTCCAGATAAGTAACTTCAGGAATATTAGCCCTTACAACTTTTGACAAATATAATCATTCGAGTAATAGATCTGAATTTCTATTTATAAACAAATTTGATGTTTTTCTATTAATCCATAATCATAATTCGGGGAAATAACAGTCTAATTTATTTATTATCTATAACATACGAATAGCATTATCTCATCATAAAATCTCCTTTTTTCTGAGTATACAAAGAAGGTTGTTTCTTCTTAACAATCATATTTCGCTCCCAGAGAACAGCTTCACTGCAGCATACATATTGATATTTTTATTTCATTATAGAGATATAATCCAAAAGGAGGCTGTCTGAGTATTTATTCAGACAGCCTCCTTTTCAATAAAGAAATCAAATTTCTATTATCTTATTGTTTCTTCAAATGCTTCACATAAAACATTTTGTCATCATCATCATCGTAAAAACTATGGAGGGTTGATTCATGGCTATACCCTCGCTTTTCAAAGAATGTCCGAGCACCTCTTAATTTTATCCTTGAGGAAGTCTCAATCCAGACATGTTTTCCGCCACGCTTTGTTACATCATTTTCGACAATCTTAAGCATTAGTTTGCCGATTCCCTTTAACCAATGCTCTCTTTTTACTCCCATCCACCTTAAATAGTATGAACCGGAAGCAAATGGATCGGCGCCATAACAGGCAAATCCTACATCTTGTTTTCCATCTTCGGCAATGACCCAGAATGTGCCACTATCTTCATCGCCAAGCTCTAATGTTTGCTCTGCAAGCTTTAAAGCAATATCGATCTCAAAATCGATGAAAACATCAGCCGAATCAAGTATATAATAAATTGGATCAAGGTCTGATGACTCCAAATAGTTTCTAAATTCCAGTTTCATATCTATACAGTATTCTTTACGTAAAAGACTTAATTTTTAAAATCCCATCGAGCAGCATTCATGAAAATTCCTTATTCAAACAACAACAAAGTAATCAGAATTAGGTAATGCAACAATTTTTTTTATAAAAAAACAACCTATTGTACAACATAAAAATCGAGAATAAGCAAATCATCTTTTTTCCTCTATTTTTTACAGTCATTTCTACAAACAACGGCATATAATAAGAAAATACAAGAACGCGTTAATTCAAATTTCAATAAAGTTTATCATCCTTCATCACTTAATTATATGAATTTCCGGAAAAATGTGAAAAACACAAATTAAATCGTAGAAAACTTTATACTTTTTTTCAAAAGGCAGAAGATGTAGGTAAAAATACAGAAGGAACGATTCTATTTTGAATATTATTCGGTTTGTAAAACGTAGGGAATCAACAATTTTAATAAACAGAAGATTGTTTTTATTCCAGGAAAAGCACAAAAATCAGGAGGTAAATTCTATGCTACTGCATATCGCAATGCCGCTTCCAGTCATCTAAAGCGCAAATATCATACAGAAAGGCATAAATAGTTATACCTGTTTTGTGCAAAACAATGAGCAGATATACCTTGAGAGGAAAAGGGGGAATGGGAGATAATTATAAATGTAAGAATAAACAGAGAAAGAAATTAACACTTTGATCTACATAAAAAAACCGAGGGAAAAGCAACGCGAATATGAATCAACGAATGCTTTTTCCTCGGAACTGTTCTAAATTCAATAGTTTCTAAAAGAAATTAAAAGTCGTCATCACCACGATAATATCCACCCCCAAAATCCTGAGAGTCAAGATCATTATCACCGAAAACGTCTTCTGATTCTTCGATATGAAGATCCTCAAACTCTCTCATATCTTCATCAAATTCAAAATCTTCGTCTTCGTCAGCATCTTCATCATCATCTTCTTCATCGAAGTCGTAGTTTTCATCGAGATCTTCCTCATCGAAATCTTCTTCTCCGAAGTCCTCATCTTCACCATCATCTTCTTCGTCTTCGTAGCTTTTTTTCATAGAATATTCCGACGATCCGTAGAACTTATTCATTCCACCAAAGTCTTCATCTTCAAAACCACCGATTCCATCAAAAATGTCACCTATTTTCATTTCGGTTCAGTCTTTATTTGTTATACATACGTTTTCGCCTTCAATGTAAAGTCAGTCTAAGATATTCTTCAGACAAGAAAGAGGTTTTCCTTAAGATTAAAATTGATATTTACAAAAGGATATCCAGCCTTTTCCTATTTCTCAATGTAACTCATTCCTTACTTCACTAAAGCAAATATACATGAAAGATTAATACACCAAATCTTTCTAACTATTTTTTTTTAAACAGGTAATTTAAAATATAAAATACTGACCACGTGCACAATACACACTACAATCTACCTTTTAAAGAGAAAAATGTTATAGAGCATACCCAATAATTATAAACTTCCAATCTATAGTAAACAGAAAGAAAATGCGTGCAGAATTCCTTACCTATTTTTTATTCTCGTCTACAGGATCAGTCTTTGTGCCATCACTATTAGTACTACTTTCCTGATCACTATTTTGTTGCTGCGCTTCCTGTTGCTTCTTTATATCTTCAAGGTATTGCTGTTTCAAGCCTTCAATAGTTGCATCAGCATAAGGAGAAATCCCCGTCGTACTGATATGAGGCAATTGGAGTTTATCCATGATATTTTGAAGCGGTCGTTTGAAATAAGCATAGGTGATTTTTCGAAAATCAGGGTTTTTATTTACTTCTTGCATAAAATACCCAAAGATAGGCAAGGCTTGAATTGAAGCCTGTCCGTAATTCATTGTTCGGAAATGAATACGCATATCATCACTACCGACCCAACAACCGGCAACAATGGCAGGAGAATATCCTATAAACCATCCGTCTGCATGATCCTGGGTCGTACCGGTTTTCCCTGCAATATCATTATGAATTCCAAAAGCATACCGAAGAGATCCACCTGTTCCACTATTCACAACTGCTTTGGTCATGTTGTTCAGGATATCGACACAGGTAGTATCTGCCACATAAGATCGCCCCCCATGTTCATTGGAAAAGTCATGAATGATATTCCCATCAGAATCAGTAACTTTAACCAGATAATGTGGTTCCACATGACTTCCTCTATTCGCGAAGACGCCGAATGCCTCAATCATTTCCTGAAGAGAGATATCCGTACTTCCTAAAGCAAGCGAAGGATATTCTGGAATTCTTGATTTTACGCCCATTTTTCTGGCCAACCGGACTGTATTTCCGATTCCTCCATTCATTAACATCTCAACAGAAATCGTATTGATTGAATTTGCAAGAGCACCTTCCATCGAATAATAATTTTCATATACGTTGTCCGCATTTCTTGGTGTCCAATTATTATAATCGGCATATACTTTCTGCTCATTTTTATAATACTGAAAAGGACTAACCCCGTTCATTAATGCAGATAAATAGACAATCGGTTTAATCAATGAACCTACCTGTCTTTTCGATGTCACATGGTCGTATTTAAAAAAATGATGATTAATTCCACCGACCCAAGCTAATACTTGTCCGCTTCGAGGATCCATGGCCATAAACCCGCAATTAAGAAATTTAAGGTAATGCTTCACTGAATCAAGAGGACTCATATTAACGACTTTCTCACCATACCAGTCCCAGATGCGCATCCTGACTTTTTCTTCAAATACCTTCCTGATCTGAGCATCAGATGCCCCGGCCTTTTTTAACTGCTGGTAATGATCCGAACGTTCAACTGCCAACTCAACAACAGAGTTATCATTTCCCCAGGGATTCTGTTTTGACCAATGATTATCAAACTGCTTTTGAAGATAAGACATGTGTTTCTTTACAGCATTTTCAGCATATGTTTGTAAACGAGAATCAAGAGTAACATATATTTTGAGTCCGTCATTATAAAGGTCCCAGGTAGAACCGTCCGCTTTCGGATGTTTGCTAAGCCACTCATCTATATCCTGTCGAATCTTTTCTCTCATATAAGGAGCTAACCCGTCACTTTGTGAATCTTTGTGATAATCTAATTCCAGAGGTCTAAGCTGTGCTTCATCTGCTTCCTTATTCGTAATGAAACCATATTTAGCCATTTGAGCTATTACGACATTTCGTCGCTCAACTGATTTATTCGGGAAAATCCTGGGATTATAATAATAAGGAGACTTAAGCATACCGACTAGTACTGCTGCTTCTTCCAGAGAAAGTTTTGAAGCATGCTTGTAAAAGAATCTTTGGGAAGCTGCTTCTATTCCATATGTGTCTTCACCAAGAGGAACAGTGTTCAAATACAGGTCGAGAATCTCATCTTTCGTATGCAATTTTTCTATTCGGGTTGCCACAAAAGCTTCCCTCACTTTTGCAACCGGCATTGTAAAAATACCATGATCAACACGCGGGAAAAGATTTTTTGCTAACTGTTGACTTAATGTACTTCCTCCGCCGGCACTCCGATCTCCCATTAACAGCGATTTAAAAACCACTCTTAAAAGACTTCGCTGGTCAACTCCTTTATGTTCATAAAATCGGGCATCTTCCGTTGCAATCAATGCATTGATCACATATGGGGATATCTCATTTAAAGAGACAGTCGTCCTGTTTTTCTGATAAATTCGACCTATAACTTTATTGTCGGATGAAATAATTTCTGTTGCAGTTACCGTTCTGATCCTTCTAAGATCAGCTCTATTGGGGATAATTCCCCACCAACCCAAATAGACGGTAAGAATAAAGATTCCGAAGAGAAGAATAAAAAGGCTTACGCTTACAGCAGACCAAATCAGGACTTTCTTTCTTGTAAAATTTTCTTTAAGCCATATCTTCCAATCAATCTCTCCATTCTTAAGAGCATTCAATAAAACTTTCTTTTGCTTCCACCACCCAAATGTGTTTTCTTTCTGTTTCATAGAAAAATAGTATCCTTCTAGCGCGCAAAAATAGTTAGTATTCTTTGATTCTATGCAACAGTGGACAGTATTTAAAAAAAGAATAAACTAACCGAAACCCTAAATGAGAGAACAAATCAGCCTCCTTATGAGGAGGCTGACATATGCGATAACTATTAAAAAAATACAATAAAGCCCATTCTATAAAAGAATTCCTTTTGACGAAATCACCAGATCTGAGATCTTATCATAGTTGATAATTTTTAGATCTTTACAATCTTAGGCAAGACTAATCTTTCATAATCTTTATAAGCTAATTGAATTAATTCCCGGTGGGACCCGGCATTAAAGGCAATTGCTTCGTCTTTAGTCAAACTTTCAGCAACATACACATCAATCCCGTATAAATTTCCAAAGGGTGGCATTGCTCCTATTTCACATTCCGGGAATAGATCTCTGAATTCTGCTTCAGTTGCAAGTTCAATTCTTTCTGCATTCGCAACATCCTTCAGTACGTTAAAATTCACTTTTGAAGGTGCAGGCAGAACAACCATAGCCATATTCCCATCGATTTTCACCATCACTGTTTTAGCTATTTCTTTTCCTGAAATATGGGAGCAAGCAGCTATCTTTTGAGCTGTATAAGCCGCAGAGTGACGTATGGTTATATACTCGATGTAATGGCTGTCCAAATAATCTTTTAATTTTTTGACCGGCATAGCATCCTCCTTTTTAGATTAACTAATTATTCTACGGTTATGCAATCAAAAAGTGTATGAAAACTTTTCAAATATCAATTCTGTTAAGATTATTCTGTCCTAATGAATAGTAATCTACGACGAAAATAAATTTAAATCTTTATGGAATGTTCCAATTCATGAAATATCTCCGACTTTAAATGCAGAAAAGAAGAATATGAATTGGATACCAAAAATATACTTCTCAAATTTGTACTCTGTTTTATATTTTTGAATCAAGAACGAATACGCTTAAAGGATCATCTAAAGAAAATGAACAAATCATCATCCAATGTCTTCCATTTAACCTTAAGGCTAACCTGCTTTGTTTTGCTGCTTTCTGCTGCAATCGGATGTGGGAAGCTAACTGAAAGTCCTGAAAAAGATGGGAAGTTGATCGGACAGAAATATGCCAAAATTTTGGAACAACTAATTGATTCAAAAAAGGATAATTTCTCTGAATTGATTAAGGGAAAAGAAAGTTGCTACAAAGAAATCGACGATGACCTTGCTAAATGCGAGCATAAATACTACTTTGACAACAAAGACTGCAATAAGATTTTAACCGCATTCAGGAAGAGTTCCGGAGAGATGCAGGAGAAATTAAACAAAATCATAGAAGAGCATCTTCAGAAAGCAATAAACAACAAGATCTGGGTTAAAGTCGGTGAGACCAATCGGAACTATTGTCTCTGCTCATTTACAAGCAACAAACTAAAATTGATTAACTCTATCACTTCTTATTCCTACAAACTTATAAGTGATACGCTAATCTTTAATGACAGCCAGAAAACAAAATGTCAGATCAAAATAGAATCACCTGATCGTTTTACGCTTGTTAACTGCAAAGAGAAAGATTTAACGAAAGCATTCCGGCTTGCTCAAAAAAATGATCTGGTCATTGGTCAATGGCTAATCCCCAGAAATGGAAATATATTAATGTCTTTTTATCCTCATGGCAGCGCAATAGCGGCAAAAGCTTCTGATCCGAATCAATCAGCCGGATGCAGCTATCGAATCGATGGCAATAAAATAAGGGTTGCTAATAATATTTTGGAATTCGATTTTGAAGGAAATGACACCATCCTGCTGAAAGATGAAGTGAAAACATATAAAATTCCAAGACTTAAAAAAGCAACTTCTTCAGATTTGCGCTTCCTCTTCTTATAGAAGTTGCTTTTTTACTCTTTCCTATTGACTAAAATAAGCTAAAAAGGAAAAGGGAATCGTTGTTACAACACACGTTTATACCTAATGTTGTTATAACAATCTCAGCCCCTATTTTTCTACCGGCTTTTTAGAAACCAATTCGGTAAAGCTTTTAGCAGCATTGGTAAATTCAGAAGGCATCAGGATTACGGTAGTCGTGTTGTTGTCTATACCAATCTCAGAAAGCATCTGCATTCTTCTCAATTCAAGCGCAATCGGACTATCCTCCATCTGCTTTGCCCCCTGTGTCAATTTAAGTGAAGCCTCTAATTCTGCTTCTGCTTTAATGATACGGGCTCTCTTTTCACGGATTGCCTCTGCCTCACGAGCCATAGCCCGTTGCATTGACTCAGGAATCTCAACATCTTTCATTTCAACCATCTCGATCTTTATTCCCCAAGGCTCGGTTGCCGCATCTACAAGCTGCTGAAGTGTACTGTTAATCTGTTCCCTTTCTTTCAATACTTCGTCCAACAGGTGCTGCCCAATAATATTCCTTAACACCGTAACTGAAAACTGGTAAACCGCCTGGTTATAATTTGCAACTTTTATAATTGCTTTCTCCGGATCTGTTACCTTAAACCATAAAACAGCATTCACTTTAATTGTCACACTATCTTTGGTTATGGTTTCCTGTTGTTCCAAATCAACCGTCCGAGTTCGGATATCAATCTTTTGCTGGGTTTCAATCAGAGGGATAAGCCAATAAAGGCCAGGACCTTTCACAGAATTAAATCTTCCCAAACGAAAAACAATTGCACGTTGATATTCCTGTGCGACCCGTATTCCTGATAACAAAATCAAGACAAGGGCTAATAATACCGGAGCTAATATTTCCATACAAATCAAATAAAATAAGACAATAATTAATCTTTCGAATTTACAAACTTAAATCAACAAATAGGGTTTCTCTGTCATTATACCCAACATATAAAATAACAGATTTCATGATTACGAAAGGAATAATAACGCTCATATTTATAATCTTGCAATCAACTTTCTTTTCATGAGCATATCTATTTACACAGACTCAACAATCTTTTCCTCACGCAATTTTCTAACAAAAACATGTCACCCCTTTTTTAATTTTATGTGCTATAGTATATGAATATTTGGATAAAAGAGTAAGAATTAAACCATATAATTAATAACTTTAGCCAGCGACAACCACGCTAATACTAATAAAACCATAAATTACCGACCTAATAAAGATGAATTTATTTGACAGACGACGATTTCTAAAAGGAACACTTGCAGCAGGAGGATTAATGATACTCCCTTCACCTTTAAAATGCTTCTCTAACCTAATAACTCCCGAGGGAAAAGAATTTGATTTAAAAATGGTTCCGGAGCCCATACTTGAGGACGACATTGAACTTATAGAGCTTTACAATAAAGCTTGGGAACTGGCTTATAAACACATAAAATATCAAAGCGGACTACCCCAATCACCTTATATGGACGAAGCGTTTGACGATTCTACTATCTGGATATGGGACACATGCTTTATGGTGCATTTTTGTAAATATGCGCCACAAGTATTTCCTGGCATTCAGAGTTTGAATAACTTTTACGTTCCACTCCATGACCATGAAGAGATTTCACTGAGAATTTGTATCCCCGATAATCCACCTCTTTTTGCATGGACAGAATATGAATATTTTAAACTGACCGGCAATAAAGATCATCTTAAATCACTGCTTTACGACAAACAATATCTGCAAAAACATTTCGACTGGTTTAACAAAATTAAGCCCAACGCAGTGATTGCTCATAGTGCCCCTGTTTGTTTGGAAAAAAGAGAACTGGGTTATAAATGGGAAGGAGGAAGAAGCGGAATGGACAATACCCCCAGAGGAAGGAAAGGGGTGAGTGCTGCTGAGGAAAGGCCTAACAATCCCGATATGCTTTGGATTGATGCTATCGCTCAACAGGGATTAAGCGCATTATACATTTCCAGATTATTTGAGAGAATGAATGACAAGAAGAATGCAATTATTTGGAAACGACATTATAGAAAAATAAAAGATCTTGTCAATCGTTATTACTGGAATGAAAAAGACGGAATATATTACGATATCAATGAAAAAACATTAGCTCCGATTAAGGTCATAACACCTGCATCATTCTGGCCGATGTTTGCAGAAATGTGTAATAAACAACAAGCAGAGAAACTTGTAATGCACCTCCGAAACAACAACGAATTAGGAGGTGTTGTTCCGTGGGTCTCACTTGCCAGAGAAGACGCCGATTTCCATTCCGACGGACATTACTGGAGAGGCTCCGTATGGCTACCAACAGCTTATATGGGCATAAAAGCTCTTGAAAAATATGGCTACCACAAACTGGCCTATGACTCCGCATCACAAATCGTCAATCATATGCTGGAGACATATAAAAATTATTCGCCTCATACAATTTGGGAATGTTACAATCCGAATGAACCGAAACCGGCCCAAACGGCAAACGGAGAAGAAACTGTAAGACCTGATTTTTGTGGATGGTCTGCACTTGGTCCTATTTCACTGCTTATTGAAAATATACTCGGATTCTACAACATCGATTCTGACCAAAAGATTGTTAGCTGGTCACTAAATAGAAAGGACAGACATGGCATCAAAAATCTTCGCTTTGGAAATATTGCTACGGATATTGTATACTCTGATAATAGCATTACAATTCAAAGCAACGAAGCCTATACGCTGAAGATAAATGATAAACCTTATCCTATTAATCCCGGAAAACAATCATTCAAGTTATAACCCGACATAATCTTAGCCCCTTAGCATATTAAAAAATGAATCACGTTTAACCGGAAATAAGATTTCTGCATGCAATATGCAATTCTATCTGTTCCTGCCAGAACCTGATTTTATTTAACGATTACACCCAATTAGAAATAAATTATAAATCTGACATAAGGGAAATGAATTTTGACTGTTTATAATGTAGACATATTACTTGAGTAATTACTATTCGAAAAAAATACATAAACCCCATATTTTAACTTTTTAATATGACCTCATATATTAATAGCTGGAATAAAAATAAAAAGATGATTTTTTCGTGTGCCTTAAAAAGAGGCGTGATCTCTTTAGCATTCATCACGTTTATATGTTGCCTGAGTTTAAAATCATTTGCTAAAGAAGGCGAAATCCTGATAGGAGGCCGTCAAACAGGATGGCAAGCATTTATCAATGCCAAAACAGGAACCATAGTTTCATATCAGACTTATCAGGATGGAAAATGGAATGCTATTGATTTCAGAAAAGACAGTTATGCAGGACCTGCATGGAAAGGTGTAGTTTTATCTTTAAAAGACGAAAAAAAGGTACTGTTTGAAGGCAGTAAAGACAATGTTACCTATAGTCTTCAATACCTTGTTCAAAAAGGCCATTTGACAGTCAGAGCCGGCATAAAAAATCAAACCGATAAGACAATTAGCCCCTTACCTGCCAGACTAATTATTGGCATTAATTCAGAAATGAGGACTTACCCTGAATGGGATAATCGGTTCTTCCCTACCTTGCTGCGTTGCGAAAAGACACATCTTTGGGGGTATTTCATGACTCCTAAAAAAAGAATCTTCGCAATTGGTGTTTCTGAACCAGTTGCCTCCTATACCATGAATTATATCTGTGAAGGCTCTTTTGAATGGAATTCCGGACATCAGATTTTTACGGCAAGTCTGGATCTACTCCATGAAGGACCGTTACCAACCAGACATCCCCAGAATCTATCCACTTTAAAGCCTCTGGAATACAAAAAATGGGACATCCATCTGGGTGAGGTAAATACCTTAGAAAAGGTAAAAAGTGTTATCTCCGGATGGTTAAACGCGCCGATGATTGAAGCAGATCGTTATACGATAGAAAAAGGGAAGGACGCACGTCTAACCATCAATAGTTCAAATAAAATTGAAGCAAACATAGAAACTCCTTCCGGTGAGAAAAAGACACTTGCTGTTCAAAGGAAAGCTGGAAATACTTATCTGATAGATTTGAAATCCAAACTTTTGAACGATGTTGGGCTTTATACTATAAGAATAACAGATCCTGTGTCGAAGAAAATATCAGAAGCATCGGTATACCTTCGCGAACCGTTTTCATGGTATATGAAAATGGCTAGAGACAATGCTTATACAAAGAAGCCAATTATCTCAGGATCTGCCGAATCCTCATACGGTTTTTATGCTGCATTCTTAGCCAGAAAATACTTCCCCGACAGCACCAAAGATCTATTTTTAGAGAATCTCTTTAATCAGAAAATAGGTTTAGCGTTTGATCTAAAACAAGGACGGCCATTACCCGATGTTTCCCCCAAACGAGTACAGAATATCACAACGACTATTGGCATTCTAACAGATCTATGGGAAGCAACCCAAGACACTACCTATCTCTCAGATGCAGCCAAACTTGGCGATTACATTGCATCACCCGACATCCAGAAAGAAGATGGTTCGTACAGATCAGGCAACACGCATTATACAGCTGTTATATATCCGGCAAAATCTATGTTGGAATTGGCCACTGCTGAAAAACAACTTGCAAAAGATAACAATT
>JAUZOB010000319.1 GCA_030706665.1 Bacteroidota bacterium | reverse complement strand
ATTTTAAATCGGGATTTTTTATTCTCTTATTCAAAGTTAAGTCGATTAATCCCATTTGTCAACTTGTCAAACGAGCAAAGCGCCGATTCGAAGAAGGGAAATCGACTCCATAAGCAATTGAAGCAATCACACCTATGATCACAGAAAAGATCAAAGAAGCAGGGGTAAAATGAAAGACAAGAATATCATTGTTTGGAATTGTTGTAAAAACAGCCCCCATAACAATATTCAAAACAGCAATCCATTGATACAACCTCATCCCGGCCCAATAAGGAGTTTGAGGCTCTCCACGATATGCTTCTTCCACAAATCTACCAAGTCCGTTTAAAATAAAATATACCCCAATTATATAGGCAACGGACATCTGAAGACTATATAACCTGAAAAGAACTAATCCGGTAGCAAAGTTTGTAAATATAGAATACAATTGAGTCGGATGAATATACATTCCCTTAAGACCGGCAATCTTTAGAACCCTGGATTTAGGATGGTCAAAACGAATACCAATATTTTCATCCGAAGGTTTTCCATGACAACAGCCCTGCACCAGACAGCGGAGGCGTCCCGACATTTGAATCCAGGGAGCTGCCATGGCAAATGTTGAAAGTATAATGATAAACTTCAACCCAAAAGTCACATCTGCCAATACACATCCAGCCAGTACCCCGATCACACTTCCATAATAGCCATAAGGTCTGAGTAATCTGGGTGATCCTTCAATTACCTGTGCCCACAAACCTGCTCCGGCTATACCCAATAAGCATACAATAAATGCTGCAGACAAATATTTGACCTCCAACAGATTTCCAATTATCAGAAACCCGATAAAAGCTCCGACTCCTGCATAAAAGCCATGATTTATCACTCGGATTGGCCCAATATGCCATTCATGCCAACTATTGGCAATCTTTTCTGCTCCATACCGAATAACCTCCCAAATAGGACGAAAATTAATAGCCCCAATAAATACGATGAATCCGGCAATTACATCGAGCAGGGAATGATTTCCCGTTGTGATACAACTGATCGAAATCAATACGGCAATAACATAGAACCCCCATTTTAACCGTTCAAATCGCATCGCATAATACCGGGACGCCATAAAAGCCCAAATAACATGCAGAGATGGGAAAGCAGCAGACTGACCATCTACTGCACGTTCATTAATAATCAGATCTCCCAGACCTGTTTTAGGAATAAAATCCCGGTAAACACACACAAAGGGGAAAACCATATAAATGAAAAATGCAATACCAATGGCAATCAGAGACTCAATCATAAAACTACGGATCTGCCTCTGTGTTAACAACAGAAACGGAATTGCCACAACATATAGATAGATAAAAACATAAAAGACTTCAGTATATTCCCAAACCGGCCAACCAGCTTCAATGGGAAGATTGGTAGCAATAAAATCTTTGGGAACACCAATAAAAATAAAGGCCTCATAGATTACCAACCAGGGAAGGAATACCAGTAGAAATACGTTTAATCGATCTTTCCAGCGAGCAGAACCATCACTTGCAGGAGGAAGTGAAATAAAGGTCAAATGTTCTTGCTTTCCAAATATCTGAATAGTTTTTTCTCGTTCAAATCCCGCAACGTAAGCAATTATCATCAAAACAAACAACGGACTTATAAACCAAAATCCAGATGACGAATTAAATAGAATCGAAAGGCCAAAGCTCATGAATATAGCTCCTATATAAATCGGATGCTTCAGAAATAAATACACTCCTCTTACAACATACTTTTTAGGGGGAAATGCATTCATGGGCAAGCCATTCCCATAAATCCACAGATGAATCATTCCTAATGCAATAAGTACCAAACCACCAATTGTCAGCAAGTAACCGACGTATAAAATATCTGGGACAGGCAAACAAATAATATCATTTGTAAATGTTGCCCATAACATCAATAGAACGGGCAAAACAATTACGAACAGAGAACCATATAAGATTCTTCCGGTAAAGTGTTTTAGTTTTTCCATGATACAATTTCAAAAAGAGACCACCCTTGCGAATGAAAGCAGTTATCAATTAGAAAAGAAGTTTTTGCCTTATACTTGACCTCTATCGTTCGTAAAATCTTAACAGGGAATAAGATTTTCATCCATGGCATCTTAGAAAATAATCTTGCCAGTTTACCCTCTCTTACAATAGATAACTGAGGAAAAAGCAGTTGGTATGAACTCTTATTAAAAACAATCTTATTGGTTTCAAAAACAGCATCCTTATACTCAACTCCATTATAATACAACAGATTAACCGGATACGTTTCTTTCCAGTTAATCCAGATTATTGAATCTTTTTCAGACAAATATCTCCCCCACCTTAATTCCTGAATCGGCAATTGCCAGGGTTTCACAGACAGATTTAGGGTCTCCGCATATCCTCGTCCAATATAAGTCCTTCCGTTATAAGTAATTTTCGATACCGAATTCGGATGATGACAATGCCATACGACGTTATGATTCGCGCTCTTCTCATAAAGCGGAACTTTTAATTCTCCGTCACACTCTTCCCAGTAACCAGAGATTCCCAGTCTTCCATTTTCAAAAAACAAACTTTTTGAATTGACAGGTCTGTTCACTTTTCGCAAAGAAGATTTCTCAAGCGTATGATCATGCTCATCTGAGAATATCAAAGCAGAATAGTTGAATTTAAAAAAGAAAAGCTCAAGACAGGCCCAATAAACGATGAAACAATTACCCTGATGATCAATAAAATCCATGTAATCTTTTCGAAGCATAAATGGAGCTGCAGGAAACCATCTCATCTTACTGAATTTATGGGATTTTTTGCAATACCCTAATATATAAAATTTATATTAATAGATCAAGAACCGAAGAGACTATAAATTGGAATGAGTTTGATTTAATCAGAGTTATCCACGAAAAATTGCACTCGCTTAAAAAACACAAAGACAACAGTCCTTAATGCTAAATCTATAACATCAATATATCAGAACCTTATTTGGGTTCCCTTTCATAAAGAATTCGGACGGGATTCAATTATCATTTCGATATAGGAACCATATCTGAACCACGTCCGAACGACGAACGAAATATAGTGTTGTATGGGTGATGCTATTGTGTTGGGATGGTGTTGTTCCCTTCTTGAGAGCCGGATGATATCTACTCCATCCGGCTCTCAAGTCCATTCTTATAAAGTCTGACTCACTTTAAATTCCAAACATCTCGCTTCTTCGACAAAAAAGGATTAAACTAGTCCCTGAGCGATCATTGCATCTGCCACCTTAATGAATCCTCCAATGTTAGCACCTTTCATATAATTGACATATCCATCAGATTCCTTTCCGAATTTTACACATGTCTCATGAATGTTTACCATTATCTGATGTAATCTGGCATCAACTTCTTCTCGGGTCCAGCTTAATCGCATTGAATTTTGGGTCATTTCGAAACCAGAGGTAGAAACGCCACCTGCATTTGCGGCTTTGCCCGGGCCATATAAAATCTTTGCATTCAGATATTCTTCAATTGCCTCCGGAGTCGAAGGCATATTAGCGCCTTCTACAACAGCAATACATCCGTTTTTTATCAACTCTTTAGCATCATCTCCACTAATTTCATTTTGAGTAGCACAAGGCATTGCAATATCGCATTTTATACTCCATGGCTTTTTCCCGGCATAATAAACAGCTTTTTTAAAATGATCAGCATAATCACGAATCCGCCCCCGCTCTATATTTTTCAATTCTAAAACATATTGAAGTTTCTCCGAATCTATGCCGTCAGGATCATAAATAAACCCATCGGAATCGGAAAGGGTAACCAGTTTTCCTCCCAGTTGAATTATCTTTTGGGCAGCATACTGTGCAACATTTCCTGATCCTGAAATTGCAAATATCTT
>JAUZOB010000318.1 GCA_030706665.1 Bacteroidota bacterium | reverse complement strand
CTCCTTTTTGTAATGGATTTTAAATATTTTAAATTGTCATTAGAATCTGAATAAAACAATCTATATCTATTCCTATCTGGTTGAATCATAAACCTGTAATGCTGAATATTCCATGAGTATCCTGAAAATTCATTAATAATTATCTTATTGGGAACAGTTTGGGCAATTAGACAATTAACAGAAATGATAAGGATTACAATAAAAAAGAGTATTTTTCTCATTCTTCTTCACTAAGATATTCGATTCTAAAAACATATCTCTATATCGAGACTAATCTTTTCATATATTCAAATATATCGTTTTTCATTTACAATCATCTCTATTATTATCTTAGGTTTCTTAATGATAGAGATTCATCCTGAATAAACTTCAAAAGACACTATAGTCTATACACCAAGACCTTAACTAAGCCATCTGAATAACTATGAAGATATTGATTTAGATCTTAGCAACGAATATTAATTGAGGGGCTCTTTATACAATCAAGGAATCAACAAGTAAACAACACCCTACTTCGTTCGTCCTTCAGTCGTCCTTTGGACATGGTTTCTATATCGAAACGATGTAGCGACCATGTCTGAATCCTGCACGAAAGAATTTCATAATAGGGCTTACTTGTGGTGAAGATATAGCGAAATCATAGAGAATAAGACATAAAAAAAATGGCCGGATAAACATCCGACCATTTTTTTTGAATATCGATTCTAAATATTATTTCTCTTTAACATCGAGTTTCAATGAAAGCTCTTCCAACTGATCCAGAGAAACAGGAGCAGGAGAATCGTTCATCACGTCGCGCCCTGCATTATTTTTCGGGAATGCAATGGTATCACGAATCGAGTCAAGTCCTGCAAACATAGAGGTCAATCTGTCGAAACCGAACGCGATTCCAGCGTGAGGAGGTGCTCCATACTTAAATGCATTGGTCAGGAAGCCAAATTGAAGCTCTGCCTGTTCTTTGGTAAATCCTAAGATATCGAACATCTTCGATTGCAACTCACTATTGAAAATTCTGACAGAGCCTCCACCAATCTCAACTCCGTTAATTACAAGGTCATAGGCATTAGCCCTGACTTTGCCAGGATCAGTATCCAATAAAGAAATATCTTCCGGTTTGGGAGAAGTGAACGGATGGTGCATTGCATAGAAACGATTGGTCTCTTCATCCCATTCCAACAATGGGAAATCAACAACCCAAAGAGGTTTGTAAACATTCTTGTCACGAAGTCCCAAACGGGTTCCCATTTCAAGACGTAATTCGCAAAGAGCTGTCTGAGTTTTTGTTCTCTTACCACAAAGGATGAGGACTAAATCACCCGGTTTAGCATTGAAATCATTGAGTACAAGTTTCAGATCATCTTCACCATAGAATTTATCGACGCTTGATTTGGTCGAGCCATCTTCGTTGTATTTAATGTAAACCAATCCCTGAGCTCCAACCTGAGGTCTTTTTACAAACTCGGTCAGCTCATCAAGCTGTTTACGGGTATAGGAAGCACATCCCTCAGCACAAATTCCGCCAATATATTCAGCTTCATCAAACACTTTGAACCCCTTTCCTTTCATTTTTGAAGAAAGATCATGGAATTCCATTCCGAAACGGATGTCAGGTTTATCAGAACCATATTTCTCCATTGCCTCGGAATAGGGGAGTCTGGGAAGTTCATCTATTTCAATTCCCTTAATCACTTTAAACAGGTGACGGGTTAAACCTTCGAACATATTGAGAATATCTTCCTGCTCAACAAACGACATTTCACAGTCGATCTGTGTAAACTCGGGTTGACGGTCAGCACGAAGGTCTTCATCCCTGAAACACTTTACAATCTGATAATAGCGATCAAAACCGGCTACCATCAAAAGCTGTTTGAAGAGCTGCGGGGATTGAGGAAGTGCATAAAACTCTCCGGGATTCATTCTGGAAGGAACAATAAAGTCACGCGCACCTTCAGGAGTCGATTTAATCAAAACAGGAGTTTCTGTTTCAATGAATTCCTTTTCGTTCAGATAATTTCTGGTTTCATGTCCAATGCGTGCACGTAATTTCAAGTTCTCAAGTACAACTTTACGACGAAGATCCAGGTAACGGTACTTCATCCGGATCTCATCTCCTCCATCGGTATCATCTTCGATTGTAAACGGAGGAATCGCAGATGAATTTAATATGTTGATTTTTTCTACTTCAATTTCAATGTCTCCGGTAGGGATCTTCGCATTTTTACTACTACGTTCTCTGACCTGTCCGATTACCTGAACAACAAATTCACGCCCAAGTTCACTAACTTTATCTTTCAATTCCGAAGAAGAATTCTCATCAAAAACCAGCTGTGTAATCCCATAGCGATCGCGAAGGTCAACAAATGTCATTCCTCCAAGGTTTCGAATTCGCTGTACCCAACCGGCCAGTGTTACATTGCTGCCCTTATGCTCAAGGCGTAATTCGCCGCATGTGTGTGTTCTATACATATCTTGAAAATGATTATAGATTTCTTAATTTATCGAACAAGCAAAAATAAAACTTTTTGTTCGGTTAGCTCTGACGATTCTCAAATTAATTCGTGAAAATGAATGAATATGAGGATCAATTGCAAAAAGGAATCCCAAGAACGTAATCCTTATTCTTGAGGTGATTATATTTGTAATGAAAAATTCAATTGATGGAAGAGGTTTTTAGTGACGAATATTTCATGAAGAAAGCTTACCAGGAGGCGGAGCTTGCTTTTCGAAAGGGGGAGATTCCAATTGGAGCAATTATTGTTTGTAAGAATCGAATTTTAGCAAGGGCTCATAATCTGACAGAGACCTTAAATGATGTTACTGCACATGCAGAAATGCAAGCTATTACCGCAGCTGCAAATCTTCTGGGGGGAAAATATCTGACTGAGTGTACGCTGTATGTAACCGTTGAACCATGCACTATGTGTGCAGGGGCAATATCCTGGGCACAAATCAGTCGTCTGGTTTATGGTGCTTCCGATGAAAAAAGAGGTTATATGAAATATGCCCCCAATTCACTTCACCCGAAAACAACTGTTACTTCGGGGGTAATGGATGAACAGTGCACTTCTCTGATGAAAGAATTCTTTCAAAATAAAAGATAATCCAAACAATAGAATCTGATGAGCATCCATAATGAAGCCCGAAAAGGCGATATTGCTCCGACCGTATTGCTTCCGGGTGATCCGTTGAGAGCTAAATTTATAGCTGAGAATTTTTTGGAAACTCCTGTGTGTTATAATCATATTCGGGGAATGCTGGGTTATACCGGCATTTACAAAGGAGTAAAAGTTAGCGTTCAGGGAACCGGGATGGGAATGCCATCCCTCGCTATCTATGTTCAGGAACTGATCGAACAGTATGACGTGCAGAACCTGATCAGGATTGGAACCTGCGGGACATTTCAGGATCACGTGCAGGTAAAAGACCTTATTCTGGCAATGGGTGCTTCGACGGACTCTCAGATGAATAAGATTCGTTTCAAAGGTCTGGACTATTCCCCCATCGCCAGCTTCGACCTGCTGAATAAAGCCTATAATTATGCGATAGAACAAAATATCCCGGTTAAAGTAGGCAATGTTCTCTCTTCCGATTTCTTTTATTCGGAACCTTTACTGGGCGATGCGTACGAAATATGGAAAGCATATAACGTTCTAGCCGTTGAAATGGAAAGTTCGGCACTATATACCATCGCCGCAAGATTTGGCCGTAATGCATTATCCATTCTGACTGTCAGCGATCACATTCTAAAGGGGGAGAAGGCGACTCAACTTGATCGTCAAAATAGTTTTACCCAAATGATTGATATAGCTCTCAATATTGTATAGCATTTTGCTGTATACGTTGAAACAGCTTTGCAAATGAAAATACCCCGAAATTAATTTT
>JAUZOB010000317.1 GCA_030706665.1 Bacteroidota bacterium | reverse complement strand
CAACTTTTACGATAATCTGATTCCCTGACTTTTCATCAAAAGAGAATACACCTTTCGAGAAAACTCCTTTTGACTCTTTCCCTTTTGTATCAGAACAGAATGTCTGGAATCCTGAGAATGGTTTAGAGAAGCGGGCTGCAAAGAAAACCTTTTGAGAGGGAGCCCAACCTTTGGAGAAACGATATCCGACAATCAGACTGTTATCAATCACCTTGAAATAAGTTTCAGTAGGCATATCCCAGTTAATATGGAATCCAAGGTCAAAAATAATCGACTTGTTTTTCGGATTAGAGAAAGTATAACGATGGAAACCGACACGCTGCGTAGTCGTCAATTCAACATTGATCTTATCATCCAGAAGAAGCACCTGGTAATAACCCGGATGTGCCGATTCATTTTTATGACTGAATTTACTTCTATAAAAATCAGAGTAAGATTCCTTTTCTTTAAAATTCTCCGCTTTAATCTCTTTATTAGTTGGCATTACAGAGATATCAGCAAGATCGCCGATACCGGTACCGCTCAAGTGAAGATGACTAAAACCTGCAATAGAATTATCAGTATAATGATATCCGGAACACCAGTCCCATCCCGCAGTTCCATTATCAGGGCTTAACTGAATCATTCCAAAAGGATAAGCTGCTCCGGGGAAAGTATGCCCATGAGCTGCAGTTCCGATAAAAGGATCTACAAACTTCGTCGGTTTAATAACCGCCGTTGCTTTTGTTACTGCCTGGACAGATACTCCGACCAGGAGTAAGAGCATCAATGACAAAATAAATAATCTCTTCATTTCTAATTTATTATGGTTGTTAAGTAATATTCTAAGGTTTGAGACACAAAGATAAAATACTCTCACAATTATTTATGCAACTTGGCGATAGAGAAAGAGTAATATTTGTTTTTCCTTTTCCCTTGTTAAACCTGAAGCAGTCCGATCAAAGTTCTCAGCTCATATATCCTTAAGAGTAAAATATTGGGCATCTCATAGATTTAAGACATCAGATATTCGGGAGTTAAATTTGCAACAGTTTTCCTATATGAAACCCGACAATAAAACAACCTTTTATTGTGAACATGAAAGAAATATACACAACCCGCTCTTTAGCAAGGAAAGTTTTTTGATGAATTTTGCTTTACAATTGAATGTCCACCCAAAGACCTTCACTATCTTTGGCCAAAATTGCAGACACATGATTCGTTTTGAAGAAAATTTCTCTCTGATTAAATACAATACATTTGGGATTGAAGCCCATAGCCGTTATTTCTTTGAATTCACAGAGTCTGAAGACCTTCGGATCTTCATCCAAAATAACGAAACACTGAGAGAAGAAAACCAATTGATATTAGGAGGAGGAAGCAATTATCTCTTTACTTCCGATTTCAAAGGGATTATTTTTCACCCCAACATACCAGGCATCAGAGTTTTGGACGAAACAGCCACTCACATCTGGATAGAGGCAGGTGCCGGAGAAGAATGGGATCAGTTTATCGAATATTGTGTCAATAAAGGATACGGAGGAGTTGAAAACCTTTCCTTAATCCCCGGCAAGATCGGTGCCACTCCAGTGCAAAACATCGGAGCATATGGTATTGAAGCCAGCCAGGTAATCGATACAGTCTATGGTATTGACTTAACAAACGGAGAACGGGTCAGCTTATCTGCATCCGATTGTCATTTCGGATATAGAGACAGTATCTTCAAACACGATCTGAAAGGCAAAATCATTGTAACATCAGTTGTATTTAAATTATCCCGATTCCCTGAATTTAAACTTGGCTATGGTGCCGTTAAAGCGGAAGTAGAAAGACTCGGTGAAGTTTCTTTGCGTAACATTCGCACAGCAGTTATTAACATCCGTCATGCTAAGCTTCCCGATCCGAAAGAGCTCGGCAGCGCCGGTAGCTTTTTTATGAATCCGGTTGTTGATACAGAGATAGCAGAGAGATTAAAGTCTAACCATCCCAATATGCCATCTTATCAAACAGGCGAAGGCAAAACAAAACTCGCAGCAGGGTGGCTGATTGAACAATGCGGTTGGAAAGGGTTCCGGGATGGAGATACCGGTGTTCATAAAGACCAGTCTCTTGTTTTGGTTAATTATGGCAAAGCAAGCGGAATGGAGATTTACAACCTCTCGGAAAAAATCAAAGTTTCTGTATATGAGAAATTCGGGATAGAATTGAATCGGGAAGTTATTGTCATTTAATCACCGATTCTTATTCTGTACTTTGAATATCCTCGAATTAATTCCTTGATTATCCAAAATCATATCACTTTTATTGTCTTATCTCAAGACGATTTATCATTATACTGCCCAATTTAGTATATTTGTTGTATTCTTGTGGTTACCAAGACCTTTGAGTACTACTCATTTGTGATCTCTAAACCAATCAACCAAACCTATATCAAAATGAGAAAAATATTTATACTAAGCTTGTCTCTATTCATTGCTATTGCAGCAGAGGCGAAGAATCTGAATAAGAAAGTTGATGTTTTAGTCGTATGCGGAGGGGCCGGAGGAACTGCCGCCGGCATACAAAGCGCCCGAAGCGGAGCAAAAACACTCATTGTTGAGCCCTCTTCCTGGCTGGGCGGAATGTTAACCGCTGCAGGCGTTAGCTGCACAGACGGTAATCATGATCTTCCATCAGGCATATGGGCTGAATTCCGTCAAAAACTTTACGATCGATATGGGGGGCCACAAGCTGTTGCTACAGGCTGGGTTAGCTACACCCAGTTTGAGCCGCATGTGGGCGACAGTATTTTTAAAGCAATGACTGCCACAGAAAAGAATCTACAGGTTCTTTACGGATATCATTTCAAAAAATGCATTCTATCCGGACATTTGGTTCAGGGAGCTATTTTTGAAAACGGGAAAAACACATTGACGATTCATGCTAAAATTGTCATCGACGGAACAGAACTGGGTGACGTCATGAAAGCCTCAGGAACAGCCTATAGTCTGGGAATGGATTCACGAAAGGAAACCGGCGAATCGATGGCTCCGGAACAGAGAAGTCCAATTATTCAGGATATCACCTATGCAGCCATCCTCAAAGATTATGGTCCCCATGCCGACATGACGATCAAGAAACCAGACTCATACAATCCCAAACTTTTCAAGGGATGCTGTTCCCTATCTACCGTTAAAGATTCCATCGACCGGATTAAGATGCTGAATTACGGGAGACTTCCTCATGGGAAATACATGATAAACTGGCCGGAATATGGCAATGACATTTATCTCAATGTCGTTGAAAAAAGCGAAGCCGAACGAACTAAAGAATTAAAGAAAGCCAAAGAACAC
This sequence comes from Bacteroidota bacterium, assembly GCA_030706665.1. Classification (GTDB taxonomy): domain Bacteria; phylum Bacteroidota; class Bacteroidia; order Bacteroidales; family Prolixibacteraceae; genus JAUZOB01. The sequence goes on along the minus strand of JAUZOB010000317.1, from coordinate 578 downwards.
ACCTTAAGTTTTATCTATTACATCCAACATGAATTAGGTTTAAAGAATCTGGGGCTTGCCGATGATGAGTTTCCAACGGCAGATAAACTTCCTTTTATCCCCTATCATCGCGAAGGACGCAGACTTCAGGGAGTAGTTCTTCTCACGATCAATCATATTCTGAAACCCTATGATATGCCGGAGAAATTATATCGGACCGGAATATCAGTCGGCGACTATCCGATCGACCATCATCATGGCCAAAACCCCCATGCACCACACATTGATTTTCCTCCTGTTCCTTCTTTCTGTGTTCCGATGGGAGCCATCGTTCCCAAAGTAACGAATGGCCTATTGGTTACCGAAAAAGGAATATCCTCGACCAATATTGTGAACGGTGCAACCCGGCTTCAGCCATGCGTCCTGTTAACCGGACAGGCAGCAGGAGCACTAGCCGCCCTTTCGGTAAAAAGCAATACTCAACCGCGCAATATTTCCGTGCGGAAGCTACAAAACGAATTACTGAACCAGAATGCCTATTTGTTACCTCTTTTTGATATCAAGCCGGCGAATCCATATTTCAAAGCCGCTCAGAAAAT
>JAUZOB010000316.1 GCA_030706665.1 Bacteroidota bacterium | reverse complement strand
ATATCGAATGCTCAAACCTTATTTTGAATCGACAACTGGACATCAACTTGCAGCCGGGATCAAAGTCCTTCTAAATGTAACGGTTGAATTTCACGAGGTCTATGGTTTTAGCCTCAATGTTCGTGATATTGATCCTACCTATACTCTTGGAGATCTTGCCCGTAAGCGGGCTGAGATTATAGCCCGTTTGGAACGTGAAGGGGTTTTGACCATGAATAAAGAGCTGCCGATGCCTCTCATCCCTAAAAATATTGCGGTAATCTCTTCGCCAACGGCTGCCGGGTTAGGCGATTTTATGGATCAGTTGGATAAAAACCCATATAAATACAGGTTTTATACACGACTGTTTCCTGCCTTAATGCAGGGAGCCGGAGCAGAAGCTTCCATTATTTCGGCTTTAGAACAAATCTATGAATTGGAAGAACTCTTCGATGTAGTTGTCTTAATCAGAGGGGGAGGAGCTTCTGTTGATCTGAATTGTTTTGATAGTTATGAATTAGCTTACCATATAACTCAATTCCCATTGCCGGTAATTACCGGGATCGGGCATGAAAAGGATGATACCATTGTCGATCTTGTTGCTCACACACGTGTTAAAACACCAACCGCAGCAGCAGAATTCATTCTGAATCGGATGCATTCGTTTTCATCGTCGATTGATGAGCTTGGTACCCGTTTTGTGAAAGTGGTAAAAAACAGGCTGGCCCTTGAACGAATGTCTGTGGGACGTATGTCAGCACAGTTTCGTCCTATGGTAAAAGGGGCTATTCAAAAGAAGAAACACATGATTCAAAACCAGGAGACGGCTTGCGTGTCCTTGATTAAGAGCTATTTGGTTCATGGTAAAAACAGGTTGCATCGATGTAGTTCGTCACTGAATCATCTTGCCCTGAAGTCAATTGCTAAAAAAGATCATTTACTCGATTCTCAACAAGTCAGGTTATCCCTGTTTTGTAAAAACTATCTGAATTCAACCCGGCGGGAGCTTGATAATTATGAAAAAACGAATATGTTGGTGTCTCCTGAGAATATATTAAAAAGAGGGTATTCCATTACGTTGGCGAACGGATATCTAATAAAAAGTGTTGCACAGGTTGAGGCAGGTGCGACTCTTCGGACATTATTATCCGATGGTGAAATTATTAGTACAGTAGATCATAGTACTCAAAGATAGTATCAACGAATAAGTAAAATCTGTCAATACTTAAAATATGGCAAAGAAAATCGCTTATAAAGAAGCAGTCGCTGAGATCGAAGAGATCCTTGAAAAAATAGAAAATGAGGAACTTGATGTTGATGATCTCTCCGAAAAAGTAAAAAGGGTATCTTCTCTTTTAAAAATATGCCGTGATAAGCTCTTTCAAACAGAGCAGGAGGTTGAAAAGATACTTGGAGAGATGGATGAGGGAGGAGAAGCATAATCAAGTCAAATTGTCTGTTGTTTTCTGAATATGAGTGTCAAAAAGGCATCTTGAATTGCTGCAAGTATGTAATAATGACATGATTAGGTGTTTGGTATCTAGTTTGTATTATTCCTCCTGGAAACAAAAATAAAAGAGTACAAACAATAAAATAAAGGAGGATTTAGCTATGTTACCAATTGTTAGAAGACACAGAGATTTACCAGGACTGTTTGATGAGTTCTTTGGTCGTGATTTTTTCAATGATGTTGTAAAGGATTCACATTGGAACTCCACTCCTAAGGTTAATGTAATCGAAAGCGAGAAAGATTACAGCATTGAAGTTGCAGCTCCGGGTTTGGAACGTGAAGATTTTAAAGTCAATTTGAAGAACAATCTTTTGACCATTTCTTCAGAGAAAGAGTGCAAGCAGGAAGAAAATGAAGATCGTTATTTGAAACGTGAATTTTGCTATACTTCATTCAATCGTTCTTTCAGCCTTCCGGAAAATATTGAGATTGCAAATATTGCTGCGACTCACAAGAATGGAGTGTTAACGGTAGTGCTTCCGAAGAAAGAAAAGGAAGCAGAAAATGAACAAGACATACAAATTATGTAATTTGGTTTGCTGAGAAACACGAAAGGAGCCATCCCTAAAGGATGACTCCTTTTTTCTTTTCATACTTAGAGTAGATTTATACACAGCTATTCTGTTATATGTATTTACTGTGATAGATAATGGTGGGGTATGTAAGTGATCGAATGCTTCCCTTCTCTTTCCTTTTTTATCCTTTAAGAATTGGTGCAAAGTCAAAAACTGTTCACTTAAGGGAAAAGGATAGGAAATGAAGTGAAACATGAACATTGATTAGCCACATCCGGATTTAATTGTCTTATCCGGAAGGTTATGGCTCGAGGTTGGAAATTTATTATCCAGAATGATTGCGATCAATTTCTCGCAGAGCTGTAACCATGAGTAAAAAGGGAAACTCGACAAAGCGATGAGAAATGGAGAGAATGAATGGGGTCTTTCAACGAGTGGCTTTTAAGATTGCTTTCTTGAGAAAGGTATAAAGATCTTGTTCCTTAGCTTAATGTAACAATATCGGAAAACTTTCGTTTTTTGTGTAGAAAGAAGTAACGGACCATGCTGTGTTGCAGTATTTGCGGATGATCCTGTTGTGTCCTTTTTTGCTCAAGTGCTGATCGTTTTTCCTTAAGGACAGGAAGTGCACGATAAAAATCCAGATGTGCATGCAGTACCTCTTTTAGAAAACGCCACTTCATCTCCAAAAGGAAATTGATCCCTGCCAATCCGTCCAGTATCATCCGGAAAACGATACAACGATAAAAGTGTCGGGAAGGGAGATTTTTAAAGAGCATGAAAAGATTATTCCTGAAATTGAGATAAACCTTATGAGGACTATTGTAAGGCAGACTACCTCCTCCTAAATGATAAACGATGCTATTGGGTGTGAAATAGATTTTGTAACCACGGTTTTTTAGTCTCCAGCAGAGATCGATCTCTTCCATATGAGCCCAGAAATCTTTATCAAAGCCTCCGAATTCTTTATAGAGCGAAGCCCTGATCATCATGCAGGCACCGGTAGCCCAAAAGACTTCAGCCTTATTGTCGTATTGCCCATGGTCTGTTTCCATCTCATCTAACACTCGTCCACGGCAAAGAGGATAACCATATTTGTCAATAAATCCTCCTGCTGCTCCCGCATGTTCAAACTGATTCTTTCGGGCCCAGGACAATATTTTAGGCTGGCAGGCTGCGATTGTTTGATCGTTGTCGAGTAATTCAATCATAGGAGTTAACCATCCTTCTGTTACTTCTACATCGGAATTCAGCAGGACGAAATACTCTGCGTCAATGTTGTTGAGAGCTTGATTGTATCCTTCGGCAAAACCATAATTATGATCGAGTCTTATAATTTCAATCTCAGGATAGTTTGATGCAATGAATTCAAGCGATTCATCCGTTGATCCATTATCAGCTACAATGACGCGTATTCTTTCTCCTTGTGAATAGTGCGTCACTGAGGGAAGATAGGTGCGAAGGTGCTTTAAACCATTCCAGTTAAGAATTACTATAGCAACTTTTGTCATGATTGAAATATCTCTCGTCCAAGGTACTTGGAAGAACAAATCTAATTTAATTTTTCACAAAAGACAATAGTTTCCGGCAGACCATCTCCTTCAATTAAGACGCTGGTATTTTTACTTCACCATGCCCTATAATTCGGGATGCAGTGCAAAGTAAAGATTTTCAGATGCATCTGGCGGGAATAATCTTAAATTAGGATTGCACTTGTTTATTCTTCGGTTGGTGTTTCCAACGATTGTGCGACCATAGCCATAATTCAGGTGTTTCAATTATCTTTTCTTCCAGAAGATTAAAGAATTTCTCAGTTGAGGTGTATTCCGGAGATTGAGCAGGTTGGTCATCGATCATATATATATCACAATGATAATATCCTCGCCGGGGTTTAGCCATATGGGCAAATACAATTCTGCT
>JAUZOB010000315.1 GCA_030706665.1 Bacteroidota bacterium | reverse complement strand
TTTGTTTTAATGAATTTAATCTGATTAAAGCGGGTTCCTTCGTAGAGATAATCTTCCAATGTCAGCAACGGATAGGTCGTCCCGTCCATGCAAATGATCTTATGATCATCGAAGAAATAATCAGGTTGCAGCTTTCCCCTGATCGGAAGAACCTGCTGTACTTTAAGGTCACCCAGATGGGCAATTACAACGGCTTGCTTCTTCCCTCCGATATTTAGAACCGGACGGGTAGAACGTCGTTCATATTCAAATGGATTTGTCTGTGCAATCAGAGGAGCAGAAATTACCTCGTGATTTTCTCTTCCCTTAATTAGATTAACCAATTTGCGGGCAACCGGAATTTCATTGACCGGGTCTTCTGTGAGGGATACACGAATGGTATCGCCGATTCCATCAGCCAGAAGGGCTCCTATGCCAACGGCAGATTTAATCCGTCCGTCTTCTCCCTGTCCCGCTTCGGTAACTCCGATATGGAAAGGATAGGCCATATCCTCAAGCCGCATCTTATAGTTCATCAGCCTGACGGTATAAACCATCGTGCGGGTATTGCTCGATTTGATTGAGATTACAACATTGTGAAAGTCATTCTTGTGGCAAATGCGGAGAAATTCCATCACCGACTCGACAATACCGGCAGGTGTATCGCCGTAGCGGCTCATGATCCTGTCAGATAAAGATCCCTGATTGGCTCCGAGACGGATTGCCGTATTGTGTTTCTTACATAGCTTTAGAAATGGGACGAAGCGCTCTTCAATCTTACTAAGCTCTTCTTTATATTCATCATTCGTAAAGTGAAACTTCTGGAATTGAGCCCGTTTATCGTAAAAGTTTCCAGGATTAATCCTGACTTTCTCGACGTACTGAAGCGCGATCTCTGCAACATGCGGATTAAAATGAACATCAGCAACCACCGGGACCTTGTATCCCCTTTTCAGAAGCTCCTCTTTGATGCACTTAAGGTTTTCAGCTTCTCTGGTTCCCTGAACTGTGACACGAACGAAGTCTGCACCTGCTCTTACCAGACGGATGATCTGCTCAACTGTGGCTTCGGTGTCCTTCGTATCCGTATCTGTCATTGATTGAAAACGAATGGGATAATCTCCTCCCACTGGAATATCCCCAACATAAACCGTAACGGTTTTCTGTCTCTTATACCTATTCAGGTCTTCGATGTAATTGAAGTTACGATTGTCCATAGTTTACCCTTTGAACCAGCAAATATAGCAATTTGTATATAAATCCCGATAATGATTCCAACTTCGAAATTAACAAAAAGCTTTAAACTATTCATTCTTATATGATCCGAAATTTATAAAGGTTTCTTAATTGTGCAAAGGTTTCAATCAGAATAATTTATGAAGAATCATTCCATTTTGGGAGGTAAATATTATGCAACGATTCATGAATTATTCAGGGAATGTTAGGATCGGTTCTCGTGAAAATGGTGCAACAATCTCTCAACTTTAATCAAAAGAATATTATCCGTCAGGCAGATTATTTCAGAAAAGCATAGTGGATAATAAGTATTTTTGTTAGGGGAAAGAGTTGCAGAATGAAACATTGGGCGGTACAACAGTAGATTGGCATGATTGGGGATCGAAGTTTTATAATCCCGAATTAGGGTAATGGCATAGCTTTGATCCGCAAGCAGGAAAAATGACGGGAATAGCTGCTTATACATTTTGTAACAGAAACCCAGATTCTTATGTTGACGCTAATGGCGAATTTGCTTGGGAGGCTTTGGGAGACTCTTCAATCATTAAGGAATTGAATCGGGTGAGCTTCAGATCTATGAACTAATGAAAAAGAAAAGCAGTCATTAATAATTAAGCAATGAATAAAAGTTCGAGGATTATCATATCTGGTATCATCGCTTTAGCAATTTGCTATTTCGCTGATTTGATTTTTATGGCGATAAAATATGATTATCATGTGGAATTAGCTAATCCTAAACCATATTTATGGCTTTTAAAAGATTCAGCAAGAAAAGATATTGATCCTTATTTTGTAGCTGGCTGTATAAGAGAGAGGGATGTATTATATCGATATATTTACAAAGACAAATATCACATAGTAATTTGGGAGTTTAAAGATTTAAGTTCAACGAATTTAAAAGATATCGCAATTAACCAAAATGTGGATCTGGAGAATATTTCATTTAATCCTGGGATACTGTTAGATAAAAAGGCAAATCCTGAATATTCTGTCAAATATGGCCCTCTGTTTGAATATGGAATGGATGTAAATTTGGATAAAGATTCAAAAATTGATAAGAGTTTCGAAACTCCAAATTACAAAGGATTTTGCGGGTCGATTAATAAAATGTCATTTAGCAACGAGAAAGGAAAACATTTAGTGCTTGTTAATTATGTTGAAGTAATAAAATCAGTTTTGTTTCTGTTGTATAAAAGTAAAAGAAGTCTTTATGTGATTATTATACAGTCTGACAAGCCAATTGATGAGAAGATGATCAATATTTTGAATTTGGGATGATTTATATGGGGCGATCTGTGCACCACTGAACGGGTACGAAATTACAATGGAAGCTAATGTTAAATTATTACAGACCGTCGGAGAATATACCAAGAAGGGGGGGAAGGTGAATTTATTTAATAATGAAATCTGTAAATAATTTGATTATGAATAAATTAAAATTTGTTTTAATGTCAATATTCTGCATCGTTTCTTTTGTGCAATGTCAGGCAAGAACAAATACATGTAAAGGTAAATCTACAGTTACGTTAAACGACACTATTAAAAGTGACAAATTGCAGAACACAAAATTTGAACATTATTTGGTTGGAAATTGGTTTATACCGCACTCTGCAGATATAAACATTACGTTTAACGAAGATGGAGCTTTTGTTTTTAATGATTTCAATATAAAAACAGAGGAAATAGAAGTTTTGCACGGAACGTTTGAATTAACTGGTAATAAATTGATATTAAAGTACGACGACAGGCCACAACAAACTTTTAAATTTGAGAAAGGGAAAGGTGCAGATGATAATTACTATATTACAAAAGGGAAAAATTATTACTTTGTAAAAAGTGATCTGTAAATAATCAGGATGATCCCAATAATAATAGCCGGTTGTTCTCGCAAAGAATCTTTAATTAACAAGAATGACCTCTGCTTTAAATAATGACGAGCAGTATAATGGCAGCATTAGCGGGACTTGTTGGAGTGTAAATGATCAGGTGCATGGTTATGGTTACCAATACGATGATCTTTATCGGTTGAAAGCTGCGGAATATGGAGCGAAGACTACAGATTGTAGAAGTTTCCTTAATAATTAAGCAATGAATAAAAGTTCGAGGATTATCATATCTGGTATCATCGCTTTAGCAATTTGCTATTTCGCTGATTTTATATTTATGAATATAAAATATGGCTATCATATTGAATTGTGTAACCCAAAACCATATTTGTGGATTTTTAAAGATTCGGCAAGAAATGATATTGATCCAAATTGTGTAACAGGATGCATAAGGAAGAAGGATGCATTATATATATATTACTATAAAAAAGAATACAATATAGCAATCTGGGAATTTAAAGATTTACATAATGCTAAATTGAAAAATATCACGATCAAACAAAATGTAGATCTCGAAAACTTAAAATTTGAATCCGGGGAAATATTAAATAGAAAATGTAGTCCTGAATATACAATCAAATATGGTCCTCTGTTTGATTATGGAATGGATATAAATTTGGATAAAGATTCAAAAATTGATAAGAGTTTCGAGACTTCAAAATACAAAGGATTTTGCGGGTCGATTAATAAAATGTCATTTAGCAACGAGAAAGGAAAACATTTAGTGCTTGTCAATTATGTCAAAGGAATAAAATCAGTTTTGTTTCTGTTGTATAAAAGTAAAAGAAGTCTTTATGTGATTATTATACAGTCTGACAAGCCATTTGATGAGAAGATA
>JAUZOB010000314.1 GCA_030706665.1 Bacteroidota bacterium | reverse complement strand
CATTCATGGCAGTCAAACCTCTCGCGCTTGACCAATTCTGGGCAACCCCTACAGTAACCTGCTCATATCCTCCATACCCATTGTCCACATAACCATGCTGCGGGCATATTTCAAGCCACCCCCATTGATCATTCCGTGATGGGCCTGTATTATATGCAGGTTGTCCCGGACGGAAAGTAAAGAAATTCCTTATTTCTTTACGCAGGGCTGTCTCAATCGGATCGCCAGCAACATCTGTCAGATTATCCGGATAGCCCATGATTAATGGTTTTCCTTTCCATTTAAACCACAAATCGCTATATAATCCAGGCTTATACAAATTATTGTATATGTCTTTTATGGCTGCCAAACTTCCATCCGTAGGACTAAAAGCAAGCATAAACACTATTTGAGGTGTTTTTACCCCGTCTTTCCTGGCCTGTTCAAAAACCTTACACAACTCCATGTAGGATTCTTGCCAGGTAAACGAGCCATTGGTACAATCAAAAAAGATAGCATCAACTCCTGCATCCGCTAACATTTCTGCATGCTTTCTTAAGACCCAATCATCCGTATCTCTATAATACCCGAACAATGGTTGATTCCAAAAATATGTTCCACCACTTACAGGCCATGAAGGAGAATTGTAGTTATCAATAGCAGAAGGGTCCTTGGCAAGAATTTCAGATGTATTATACGGAATATTATTGGCAAAATTAGTATGCCAGGTCCAATAAAATAAGCCCACATATTTACCATTTTTTGGACCTCCCACTTCTTTATTGGTTGGAAGTGCTCTTCCCAAGGCATCAGTTGCCGGAAGATTCCCGCTATAATTCGTTAAAACATTCGTATTGGATGTCTGCGACCCTGGATTAGTAGGTTTAACTACTTCAAGGGTCTCATTTTTTTTACATCCGAATATCAGCACTAATGCGAACAATAAATATATCTTTTTCATTTATATATCATTTTTACCTCTATCGATTAACCCTCTCGCAATAAAAATAAAATTCAACTTATTAATATCACGAGACATTATTACTTATAAGCATTTCAATTTTCTTTCCTCACCACTTTTGGAAGCCATGTGCATACATGTTTTCCATTCCAGCTATTTACTGATGAATAATCAATCATATGAATATAGCCCGTTGCAGTAGGAACGCGAAATTGCATCCTTGCTGATTTCAGAATCGGTTGTTCCGGAATTATCTTTAAATATCCCTTTGACACCTTAAAGGTAACAGGCTTATTATAATCAGCATCAATATTTTCATCCCTTGCCAACACAATGGGTCCCCTGCCTAAAGCCTGATAATGATCCCCTGCACGATTGCTGCCATGGGGAGCATTTATCAATCTGCAACGCATGTCAAACATCAATTCTATTTTATCATTGGAAGACCATTTCCGATTTACCTCCGCATAAGTTCCGGGAACAACAGAAATTATCTTCCCATTTACTTTCAAAATCGTTTTCTTACTCCATGCTGGAATTCGCAACCTTATGGAAAATTGTTGAGGAGACTGTGGCTTAATTCCTATAATAACCTTCCCACTTTTGGGATAATCTGTTATCATCTTAAGTTGAGCTGATCTTTTTCCGGGTATTAATACGGTTGCCTCTCCAGCATTATAAAGATTAACAACCGGGCCTTTATCCGAATTCATAATTGCTACATAGGGCAAATATGCAAGGCCCATTGGACCATTCAGATTGCAACAAGTTACATTAACACTATCAACCTTAGCTCCCCAGCCTGTCGTAACTGTTTTAAGCCCATTCAACAAGTTAACGTAACTAAATCCATCACCTTCCGGCTTCATTGCTCCCAACAATCCATTATAAGCATATTTTTCTATTGCATCTATTGCTAATGGATCGCCTGTCACACGTAAAATTTGCGAACAGAATTTCAGCCAGGTAATACCGGTGCATGTTTCCATCATACGCTGAATATTGGGATTCGTTTGTTCCAATGCCGTATTGTCCCAGGCTTCGCCATATACAGCTGGATGATAGGGTTGATCCCCACCACCATTTCCGATGATTGTAATTTCCCGATTCCATACATTTTTAAAGAAATTCAGGAATGATTTTTTCCAATGTTCATTACCCGTAACCCTATAATACTCCACAAGTCCTTCAAACAAAGAGGTCATTTCATAAGCCTTTGGATATGAACCTCCAATCTGTTCCGGATATTTATCATTAAAAGCGTCTTCAAATATCTTATATCCTTTTGCCCCTCCTTCTTCTTCCACAATATATCGAGCAAAATCAAGATAACGCTGAGATCGTGTCAGATTGTACAATTTCATGATTGGTTCCAAAATCGTACTTGATTCAATATGATTGGGGCTCCATCCCTGATCAACAATCCGGACTTTGGGAGATGGGCCTATTTGGGAGATGGTACAATCAGCTTCCTCACACATAGCTTTCAGGACTACCGGATCTTTCTCCACATTGTTATAATATTCAAGCAATCCCAGCAAAACATATTTTCTTTCCCATAAATCTCCATTAGGTCCATCAGGTTGTCTGGATACATCTGCACAACTAATACTTCCATTCGAACGCTGAGTTGTCAATAAATCATAAACCGTTGCTTTCAAGATTGATTTTAATTCCGGATCCTGTGTATATCTATAAAACATACAGCCGGATCTTACCGCTTTCCCCCACATTTCACCTTGAGCGAACAATTTGCTTCCGTTTCGAAATAATTTTACGAAACCTGAATAAGGAACCACTCCTTTATTCCAATGATTAATTGAATTTTGAATATCATTTCCAAAGTAGCCATTGAATCGAATTGAATTTGGAGCCAATGGATAAAAAACATCTTTAACCTGCGCAAAGCCGAAAGAGCAAGTTAAAAAGAACACGATTGCTAATCTTAAGATCTTCATACAATTCCTTTTATTTCAATTCCAATGGTTGCCAATAAGTATTCCAAGCCGCCCAGGTAGAACCATAAGCATAGCTAACAAATTGTTGTTTATTGGGATTCATATGCCCCTTCCCGTCACCGCTCCATCCGCAATTATGCAGATAAGGTCTCAATTGGGAGCGAAGTTCGCCAACCTTAGTAAAATTAATGCCATCCGAAGATTCCCACAAGACCATATAGCTATTGGCAGTCATGCGTGAAGCAGTATGAATGGCCTGAAATTTATTCAAATCATCACGATATTTTACATCGCAATGATCAGAACCAGGGATACTGGTTTTGTTAATTACTGTTCCCTGCACAACAAGATGCGCAGGCCAGTTCTCATCATTTTCGTCTGCTATCGCCACTCGGGTAGTGACTTCTTCGTTCCCACCGGCATTCCAGGAGTAGTAGAAATAGATCTTTGAATTATATAAAACAATAGAAGGCTCGCCTGCTCCAAAAAAATTTGCATCTCCTGTATATTCTATTACCGGTTGAGGTTTATTGCCGCCCCAAGAAGTGCCATTCCACTTTTCCCAGGGGCCTACCGGAGATTTAGAACGACACACATATACATGATTATCTGTTCCTCTTGAATCTTCAGTCGATGTATATCCGATATAATAATATCCACCCCATGTTGCTGCACCGGGGTCACAGACAGAAAACTGATCCCGGGATCCCATTGTAGGTTTTAAGACATTTTGACCACTCGTCCAGGTCTTACCTCCATCAGTAGATCTTCGATATACAATTTGATCCCAATATGAATCGACCCCATTACCCGGAAATAAAGTTGCAGCATAACTCCCATCAACAGCCGATCCATTCAAATAACTTTGAGTCCCTGATTTATTGGCAGAATTTTTCCAAACTCCCACCGTATTTTCAGGCTGACTCAATACCCATAAATATTCTCCGGCAGGGAAAAGGTTTTCATTCGATACCTTTAAGAATGAATTATCAGCAAAACCGATGAATCTTTTGGTTACGAGAGGAGTATTGGAAATTGTTTT
>JAUZOB010000313.1 GCA_030706665.1 Bacteroidota bacterium | reverse complement strand
CGTATGCTCCAGGAAGCTGTCGATTCTCTGTTCGATAACTCAAGAAAATCGAATGCAGTTAAAACGGACAACAATCGTGCTTTAAAATCTTTGAGCGACAGCTTAAAGGGAAAACAAGGTCGATTCCGTCAAAACTTGCTCGGTAAACGTGTTGACTATTCTGCACGTTCGGTTATCGTCGTTGGTCCAAGCCTGAAGATCCATGAATGTGGCCTTCCTAAAGGAATGGCAGCTGAACTGTACAAACCTTTTGTCATTCGTAAATTGATTGAAAGAGGAATTGTAAAAACAGTTAAGTCTGCCAAGAAAATTGTCGATCGTCGCGATCCTGTTGTTTGGGATATCCTGGAAAATGTTCTAAAAGGACATCCTGTAATGCTTAACCGTGCACCTACTTTGCACCGGTTGTCGATTCAGGCATTCCAGCCCCGACTAATTGAAGGAAAAGCAATTCGTTTGCACCCTCTTGTTTGTACCGGATTTAATGCAGACTTTGATGGTGACCAGATGGCTGTTCACCTTCCATTGGGAAATGCCGCTATTCTTGAAGCACAGATCTTGATGTTGTCATCGCACAACTTATTGAACCCTGCTAACGGAGCTCCTGTTACTGTGCCTTCACAGGACATGGTACTTGGTCTTTATTATATGACCAAACCACGTAAAGGAGCAAGAGGCGAAGGATTGACATTCTATTCTCCTGAAGAAGTCATTATTGCTTACAATGAACGGGCAGTTGAACTTCACGCAATTATTAAAGTAAAAACTCGTGACATCGAAGATGGTTACTATACTATTAAGACTATCGAGACTACTGTAGGTCGCGTGTTGTTTAATGAAATTGTTCCAAGAGAAGCAGGTTATATCAACCAACTTCTTACGAAGAAAGCGTTAAGAGATATTATTGCAATGATTCTTAAACGCACTAACAATGCCGTTACTGCCAAATTCCTTGATAACATTAAGGAACTAGGATTCAAGATGGCATATCGAGGAGGGTTGTCTTTTAATTTGGGTGACGTTGTAATTCCTGCCGACAAAAAAGAAATGGTGGACGAAGGCTACCGTGAAGTCGAAGAAATTACTGCTAACTATAATATGGGTTTCATCACAAACAATGAGCGTTACAACCAGGTTATTGATATCTGGACACATGTAAATGCGAAATTGACCCAGTCAGTGATGAAAACACTGAGTGAGGATCGTCAGGGATTTAACTCTGTATACATGATGCTTGACTCAGGAGCCCGTGGTTCTAAAGAACAGATTCGCCAGTTGTGCGGTATGAGGGGACTTATGGCGAAACCTCAGAAATCTGGTGCTACCACTTCTCAGATTATTGAAAACCCTATCCTTTCTAACTTTAAGGAAGGTCTTTCAGTCCTTGAGTACTTTATCTCAACTCACGGTGCTCGTAAAGGTCTTGCGGATACTGCTCTTAAGACAGCTGATGCAGGATACCTTACCCGTCGTCTTGTTGACGTTGCTCAGGATGTAATTATTCAGGAAGAAGATTGCGGTACACTTCGCGGACTTATTGCTACTGCAATAAAGAATAACGAAGAAGTTGTTTCAACTCTTTATGAACGTATTATCGGTCGTACGACTGTACATGATATCTACAACCCGCTTACTGGTGAACTGATCATTGCTTCCGGTGAAGAAATCACAGAAGAAGTTGCTCAGATTATCGAAGATTCGCCAATTGAAAGTGTTGAAATTCGTTCAGTACTTACTTGTGAATCGAAAATAGGGGTTTGTGCTAAATGTTATGGCCGTAACCTTGCTTCCAACGGAATGGTTCAGAGAGGTGAAGCTGTCGGTGTTATTGCAGCACAGTCAATTGGTGAGCCTGGTACTCAGCTTACTCTGCGTACTTTCCACGTAGGGGGTATCGCTGGTAACGTATCATCTCAATCAACTGTTATTGCAAAATACGAAGGTATTGCCGAATTTGAAGAATTCAGAGCTGTTGAAGCTGTTCAGGAAGATGGAAGTGTAGTTGATGTTGTAGTCAGCCGACTTACCGAATTCAAGATCATTGATAAGAATACAAAAATCCAGCTTTCGTCTCATGCAATCCCTTATGGTTCTAAAGTCTTCGTGAAAAACGGACAGGATATTACCAAAGGAATGCACATTTGCGAATGGGACCCATATAACGGGGTTATCGTTTCGGAATTCAATGGACGTGCAGAATTCGAGAGCATGATCGAACAGGTTACTTATCGTGAAGAATCGGATGAAACAACCGGTTTCTCTGAAAAAGTAATTATTGAAACACGTGATAAAACCCGTAACCCATCGTTAAGATTGCTTGACGAAGAAGGAAATGTACTTCGTACTTACAACTTACCGGTAGGTGGTCACATGAACGTTAACGAAGGCGATGTGGTGAAATCAGGTCAGGTGTTGGTTAAGATTCCTCGTGCAGCCGGTAAAGCCGGTGACATCACAGGGGGTCTTCCGAGGGTAACTGAGTTGTTTGAGGCTCGTAATCCTTCTAACCCTGCTGTTGTTTCTGAAATTGACGGTGAAGTTACACTTGGCAAGATTAAACGTGGTAATCGTGAAATCGTTGTCACTTCGAAAACCGGTGATGTTAAGAAATACCTGGTTCCGCTGTCAAAACAGATCCTTGTACAGGAAAACGACTATGTTCGTGCCGGTACTCCGCTTTCTGACGGTGCAATTACTCCTTCAGATATCCTGGCAATTCAGGGTCCGACCAAAGTACAGGAATACATCGTTAATGAAGTACAGGATGTATACCGTATGCAGGGTGTAAAAATCAATGATAAACATTTTGAGGTAATCGTTCGCCAGATGATGCGTAAAGTCGAAATCGCTGACGCAGGTGATACCCGTTTCCTTGAAAAGCAAATCGCTGATAAACTGGACTTCCTGCATGAAAACGACTGGATTTACAACAAAAAAGTTGTTGTTGATGCCGGTGATTCAGAATCATTAAAACCAGGTCAGATTATTACAGCTCGGCGTTTAAGAGATGAAAACTCTCAGCTTAAACGTAAAGACTTAAGACTTGTCACTTCTCGTGATGCAATACCGGCAACTTCGGGTCAGGTTCTTCAGGGAATTACCCGTGCAGCATTGCAGACACAGAGTTGGATGTCGGCTGCTTCTTTCCAGGAAACAACCAAAGTGCTTAACGAAGCTGCAATTCAGGGCAAAATCGATGCTCTTGACGGTCTGAAGGAAAATGTTATCTGCGGTCATCTGATTCCAGCCGGTACAGGTCTGAAAGAATACAAAAACCTTGTCGTTGGTTCTAAAAGCGAATATGAACGTCTTGTAGAATTCAGAGAGAAGGAAAGTGAACGCGTGAAATAAGCCACGGTATGGAAGAAAATGAGAATATGAACCAACTGAGTATTGAATTAAGTGAAGAAGTAGGACAGGGGACTTACTCTAATCTTGCGATCATCACTCATTCGAACTCTGAGTTTATTGTCGACTTTGTACGCATTATGCCTGGAATGCCTAAGGCAAGTGTTAAGTCGAGAATCATATTGACGCCTGAGCATGCAAAACGATTGCTATTAGCTCTTCAGGATAATGTCCGGAAGTTCGAATCAATTAACGGACCAATAAAAAATGCAGGAGGCATTGACGAATCGATGATTCCGCCTGTAAGTTTTGGAGGACCTGCAGCGAAAGCGTAGATAATTAAAATCTTTCAAATTCATATAAAGAGGGTGTTCGGTTTCGGACACCCTCTTTTTTTTATTGTGCCGTGCATGATTAATAACTTGGTGGTGCAAGTCCATTATGTCCGATGAATGTTTTATTATAACTTTGCACCCCTTAAATTTTTGGAATGAGGCTTAAAGAATACTTCCCATATTATAAGAGAAATCTGGCAATTGCCATTCCGGTAATATTTTCCCAGGTCGGACAAGTGCTGGTTCAGTTTGTCGATAATATCATG
>JAUZOB010000312.1 GCA_030706665.1 Bacteroidota bacterium | reverse complement strand
GTATGCACCCCTTTTGTAAATATAGCTGGCCTCAAATGCATTCCCTGCAATCTGGAATTTTTCACCGGATACTGATTTACCGTCTGGCGCAAGTTCTACTCCGAAGATCCCTCTGAAGCTTCCCCAAAAGAGATAATTGTGTCCGTTTTCCTGAAAGAAGAATGGGTCAATAGAATTTTCTACGCCGATCTCTGTACTTGTAAATATCTTCCCATAATCATTAAACGGTCCCAGTGGGGTATTACTAATGGCTAGACCAATTCCAGGATTGGAGTCACCCCAGAGACTATAAGCGTAGTACATGTAATACTTTCCATTTATTTTATTCACATTTGGAGCCCATAACATTCCATTGTTCTTCCATGTCGGTTTAGTTGAAAAAGCATCATTCATAAAGTGCCATTTTACGAGATCCCTGGATCGTATTATAGGAATTAAATGTAACTCGTTGACCGACCAGTTATCTTCAGTTCCATAGGCATAAAACCAACCATCGTCTCCTCTTATGACTGCCGGGTCAGCAAAAACAGGAATAAATACAGGATTTAAATATTTATTTGTTGTATCTGTTTTCTCAGGGGTTTCTGCTATGCTGCTTTTACAGGATAAGATACAGGGAAATGAGATGCAATATATAAATGCAATAAAAGATAGACTATATCGGAAGACAGGTGTTGAAGCCATAATGATTTGTGTTTTAGGTTTCCACTAGAGAAACATTAGAACAGAATCTGCGGCTCCATCGTAGATCGGATCACGAAATAGAGGAGCCGGAGCCTGTTGCATTGTCTTTGCATTATTTCATTGGTCCCAGAGTAGAGATTGACTTGCGGATAGCAGGATCAACAATAAAAATAGCTTACGCATTATTTCCCTGTCTGAGGATTCTTGCTGAAAATTGCATGAATCCGTTTCATATCGAACTTGGCAGATCTGTTATATAAGTAAATTCCGTTTTGCTCTTGCTCGACATCCGTCAACTGAGTAAAACAATATCCCCAGATATGGCCTTTGCTCAGAATGACATTTACCAGACCTTCCAACCGATTATAATATTCTTCCAGCGTTTTGGGCGAATCTCCGTATCCCCATGAAGTGGATGTATTGAGCTTTTGCTGTGATGGATTCCATTTTATCCCGCCGAATTCATCATATAGGCAGGGTTGTCCGTTATATGATGTAAAAGTATAACGTGAGCCATTGGTCCAGGGTTTGCCACTGGCATCCAGCGTCAGTGCTTTAGAAAGACTTTCCGGATTTTGATCATAGTTGTGGAATGACCAAATATCAGTCATTGCATGTGTTCCACCGCTGGCATCGTTGATCGGACGGGTAGGGTCTAGTCCTTTGGTTAAGTGATAAATATCAGTTACCAAACGTGGATATTGCTCATTGTCTGATTCCCATGTTTCGTTGAAAGGAGTCCAGGTAATGATTGACGGATGATTACGGTCGCGAACAATCGTTTCACTCCATTCGGTTATAAAATTGCGTCCTGTTTCTGCATTTGTCAGATCTGCACCCCAGCTGGAAGCTTCTCCCCAAGTCAGATAACCAAGCTTATCGGCCCAATAATGGAACCTTTCTTCAAATACTTTCTGATGTAAACGGGCTCCATTGAATCCGGCCTGCATCGACAACTCAATGTCATGCTTCAAATCAGCATCGGTAGGGGCTGTCCAAATCCCGTCGGGATAAAAACCCTGATCCAGTACCAATCGTTGATAGTAAGGTTTGTTGTTCAGGAAAACCCGATTCCCTTCAATATGTATCTTACGCATTCCGAAGTAAGAATTAACGCGGTCTACAACATTCTTGTCCGGATCGATTACTTCATAGGTGAGATCATAAAGGAATGGGCTTTCGGGTGACCATGTCTTTACTTTTGCAATCGGAAGTACGCAAACAGTATTGTTTGTTGCCTTTACAGTCTTTTGCGAAACAGTTTTTCCTTTGTCTTTGATTGTAATTCTTAAGCTGTAGTTGTTGCTCTCGGTATAAAAAGAAGGAGTTACAACAATCTGACTTTGATCAAGGTCGGTGACGACATGACTTGATTTCAGTCCATAAGGAGAGATGGCTTCCATCCAGACTGTCTGCCAGATACCGGTGGTTCTGGTGTAAGAACAACCTTCGGAGTTATAATTGTAACACTGTTTTCCTCCGGTCTGTTTTCCCGAACGAAGATCATCGTTGACAAATAAGACCAGATTATGTTCTTTGCCGTCTGAGACCAATGATGTGATTTCAAATTCAAAAGAAGAAGTGCCTCCGAAGTGACGACCTACAAAGTTTCCATCAATATAGACTTCTGCTTTATAATCGACTGCTCCGAAATGCAAGATTACCTTTTTATCCTCCCAGTTTGCAGGGATGGTGATCTTGCGCTGGTACCACATATTGTTGATGAAGTCCTTGTATTCGACTCCCGATAATTTACTTTCAGGACAGAAAGGGACATTGATTTTGTTTTCAAATCCCTGCTGATTGGTAAATCCGCGTTGCTTCCCTGAATTGCCGAAATCAAAGGCATAGGTCCAAGTGCCATTCAGGTTTACCCATGCATCCCGTTCAAATTGAGGTCGGGGGTATTCCGGACGGGGTACATTCTGTGCGTTGACACTGATGAATCCGGAAAGGATTAGAAATATCAGAATAAGTTTTTTCATAGATTTTAAGATTATTCTAAGAATGAGGATATTATAGTTTACTTAAGGTAATTGATTCTATCGATAGAGGAAAGATCGTTTTATGTTTATATTGAAAAGAACCTAAGACTTGAGTTTAACAGCTCGTTGAACATTATAAACTCAAGTCATAGAGATCTTTTAGTATTTGGATTGAGAGTTATTTTTTCTGATTTAGTTTATCATCAAGCATTTTCATGAAATAGCCACCTACCACAGAGCGAGCCTGAAATCCAACTTGTTTGGCATCAGTTGTCTGGAACCAGTCAGTCATAGGTACACGGGTAGGGCTTTCATTAAAGGCTTTATAGACAGGAGAAATGAACGTCTCAAAGGTAGTATTATCATCAGCCATGGTAGCAGTCCATGTAATCCAGTCACTTTTAGTATAGGTTTCACGACTATCCAATGGTAATCCGTATTGAGTTTGTTTGCTCAGATAATATGCGATTTCTTTTTGAGCGACTTCTTTCGGAAAAACAGAAAGGTTTAGTACTTTGTCCCATACAAGATTGTATTTCTGACTCCAAGATCCTTTTTTATCGAATGTTAATCCATAATGATTATCATCTTGTGCCATCTCAATCCATTTCTGTGCCATTTCACGCGCGGCTGTCTGATATTTGATAGCAATGTCTTTTTTGCCTAACATGTCTGCCATCTTTCCATACCCGGCAACTCCAAGAATAGCTTTAATTGAAAGATTCGCATTATGAGCAAGGTGACCGGCGAAGTCATCCGTACATAATTGATTTTCGGGATCGAGACCTTTATTTATAAGAAAATCGGCCCAGGTAGTAAGCACTCCCCAGTGTTTTTCTGCATATGATGCATTCTTTTCTACTGTTGCAATGGCAGTTGTAAGAATAAGCATATTACCGGCTTCTTCTACAGGCATATCTGTGCCATAGGTTTGTCCGTTTGCTATTGGATAAGTTCCGACATCATGAGAAGGGAAAGGTTTATTCCAACGACCTGTTTCGCTGTAGGCAAAGATGAAATTCATCATTCCTTTTAACAAATCGGGATTATAGACTAAGAATAGTGGTGCTGAAGGATAAGTGATATCAACTGTACCTATCGATCCGTTGCTGAAGTTCTCTTTAGAGAAGAACAATAACTCTCCGTTTTTGCCTTTGACCAATTTGTGTGCTGCAATTGACTGACGATAAGCTAGTGCACAAAGTTCTGCATATTTTTCTCCACCTGCTTTTCGTGCATCTGCAATAAGCTTCTGATCAAAATCCTGGCATTTTTTCATAAGAAGTGGATATTCTTTGTTGGCCTCAGCAAAGGC
>JAUZOB010000311.1 GCA_030706665.1 Bacteroidota bacterium | reverse complement strand
TATGTGGACAATGGATATGGAGGATATGAGCAGGTTACTGTAGGGGTTGCCCAAAACTGGTCAAGCGCGAGAGGTTTGACTGCCATGAATGCCCCAAATGCCTTTGGACGAAGTTATACAAATGCCAGCGGACAGAATAACCAACCTGATGCAGAACTTTATGGGTATAATTTTCAAGAGCAATGGGACAGAGCAATAGCATTAAATCCTGAATTTATATTTATTACAGGATGGAATGAATGGATTGCCGGACGGTATGAATTATGGCAACAGCAACCGAATGCGTTCCCCGATGAATTTAGTACGGAACGAAGTCGTGATATTGAGCCGATGAAAGGTGGACATGGAGACAATTATTATTATCAGATGGTAAAGAATATCCGCCGTTTTAAAGGGGTAAAACCGGAAGCAATCGCTTCTGTCGCTAAAACTATCCAGATTGATGGTCAGTTTGATGATTGGTCCGGAGTGTTACCTGAATTTAGATCTCATAAAGGAAGTACCATTCATAGAGACAGTCCGGGATGGCAGGGGTGCTATTATACAAATGAAACCGGAAGAAATGATATTGTTTTATCGAAGGTCGCAAGAGATGCCTCCAATATATATTTCTATGTAGAAACAGCCGATGCCATAACAGCTGTTACAGATAAGAACTGGATGCGGTTGTTTATTGATATCGACCGGAAAAAGAATACCGGCTGGGAAGGATATGATTTCGTGATAAATCGATTGAATCCTGGGAATACTGCTACATTGGAAAAGAGTGACAGTGGCTGGAATTGGAATAAGGTCGGTGATGTTGAATATGTTGTAAAAGGGAATAAAATGGAATTGAAAGTTCCAAGAACATTGCTTGGTATTCCCAATGCAATTGATTTAGAATTCAAATGGTCAGACAATATGCAGGAAGAGGGGAATATTATGGATTTTCTGGTCAATGGAGATGTAGCTCCTGCCGGAAGGTTTAATTATCATTTTTTTGCCAGTAACTGATATGCTGTAATTCAGGTGTTCAAGATTATCACGCTTCAATACCTTATTATCCGTTTGCTTACTATTGCAACTCTAACATAACCAAATGAGGATTTGAGAGAGAGTCCTATTGTGAAATTTCAACTTATGAGAATTTTGAAATCTAAGATTTTATTCGTTATCGCAAT
The DNA here is from genome assembly GCA_030706665.1 of Bacteroidota bacterium. Taxonomy (GTDB): domain Bacteria; phylum Bacteroidota; class Bacteroidia; order Bacteroidales; family Prolixibacteraceae; genus JAUZOB01. Next base: position 2,847 of record JAUZOB010000311.1, on the reverse strand, counting down.
TTCCCTGTGGTGCACTCAGTATGTAAATGGCCAATCCAGAGAGATTCAGCTATTTAATTCTGGATGGAAATTTTTACTTGACGATAAAAAAGAATATAGAGACACTTCGTATGATGACTCTAAATGGAGACGATTAGATCTCCCTCATGACTGGAGTATTGAAAACGCTTTTGATCTTAATAGTCCTGCCGGAGCAGCAGGAGGATATTTGCCTGGTGGTACCGGATATTATAGAAAAACTTTTTTCCTTCCTGAAGAGAGTAACGGGAAACGAATTAAAATCCATTTTGACGGAGCTTATATGAACAGTTCTGTCTTCCTGAATGGGGTGTTTCTTGGGAACAGACCATATGGTTTTAGCTCTTTTGAATACGACCTGACTCCTTATCTGAAGTTCGGAAATAATGCAAATGTATTGGCAGTAAGAATTGATAATTCATTGCAGCCAAATAGTCGGTGGTATGCCGGATCAGGAATAAACAGAAATGTTTATTTAATTGTTCTGAATCAACAGCATTTTAAGCAAAATGGAGTTTTTGCTCATACGAACCTTATTGCACATGGTCAGGCGATAGTAGAGGTTGATTGCAGTATTGTTTCGAATAATTATCCTGAAAGCCAGCTGATCAATTTTCAACCTTCACCGGATTCATTAAAGCGGATATCCAAACCTGCCCGAATCGAGGCTGTATTGTTAGATGGTAATGAAAAGATTGTTGCAAATAGCGACAAGTCATTTACACTTGAGGATTACTCTTCGCTCAATGAATCCATGTCGGTTATGGTTCAGAATCCTAAATTGTGGAGTCATGAGTCTCCTTATCTGTACAAATTAGCTGTTCGGTTAGTTATAGGTGATAAGATTTTAGATGAAGTAGTTATTCCTTACGGTATTCGGGAAATAAAATTTGATAAATCACAAGGGATGCTTGTGAATGGGAAAAAGGTTATACTGAAAGGGGTATGCCTTCATAAGGATGCTGGCTCATTTGGTACTGCAGTACCTCAGGATGTTTGGAAATATCGTCTTGAAAAACTGAAAGCAATGGGATGTAACGGTATACGTACACATGGTCCGGTCGATCCTCTTTTCCTTGATATGGCTGACAAGATGGGTTTTTATGTTATGGCTGAGGCTTTTGATGAATGGAATTCGGAATGGCAGTGGGGAAGATCAGAAGATGCGCAGGGCAAAGTTCCTTATGGTTACCATTTGTTTTTTAATCAGTGGGCTGAAATGGATCTCAAAGATATGGTCAGTCGGGATCGCAATCATTCCTGTGTCGTAATGTATTCAATGGGGAATGAGGTGCCGAATCAACGGAATGATGATGGACATGAAATACTTGACCGTTTAACAAAGTGGTGTCATGAAGCAGATCCGACCCGCTTAACAACAGCTGCATGTGACTGGCCTCTCTTTGCCGGTAAGAATGGATTCTTTGATGCAGCTGATATTGCGGGATATAATTATGTGGATCGTAATTTTCCGAATCTATATGCTGATGTAAAGGTTAAACACCCGAATCAGATTGTTCTGGGAACTGAAACTTATATGGACCTTAAAAACTGGATATCGGTTAGAGATAATCCTTTTGTTGTAGGAGAGTTTCTTTGGTCTGGGATAGATTATCTCGGAGAAGCTTCTGGATGGCCCAATCGGGGATGGAAGTATGGATTGATTGATCTTGCAGGATTTGAAAAACCGACTTATTATATCCGTCAGGCATATTGGTCCAATAAACCGATGGTTCATATTGGCGTGGAATTAAAAAAGAAAGATAATTTCCGCTGGCAGTGTTTTAATGTAGGGTCGCATTGGAATTTTAACAAAGAGGAAGTTGATTCGGTTCATGTTTTCAGTAATTGCGATCAAGCTGAATTGATCTTAAATGGCAAATCATTGGGACGTAAACCTATTGATAAAAATACTTATTCTGCACTGTGGATGGTAGAATATAAGAAAGGGGAACTAAAATCGATAGGTTACAATAAAGGGAAACAAGTGGCTGTGCATATTCTTCGAACAGCTGGCGAACCATTTAAGATTAATGTCGGGAATGTTCCCAATGCAGTTCGTCTTGGAGATGGAAAATTGTTGTTTATACCAGTCTCGATTACCGATAAAAAAAGTGTTCGATGTCCATTTGCTGAAAATGAGCTGAAAGTTACAGTGAAAGGTTCTGGTCAGTTGATCGGCTTTGATACAGGTGATCAAAGTTCTCATGAATTATATAAGACAAATGTTCGGAAAGCGTATGAAGGCAGAGCTCTGCTCACAGTGAAACCGACAGGTACTGGAATGATAGAAATTGAAATAACATCACCCGGAATCGTGAGTGAAAGATTTAATGTTAATGTGAATTAATCTTTTACGTAAATTTTGTGAGGATGGGTAAATCATTTAGAAATTGAAGTTGTTAATCTTTGGGTAAACAGGCTTAACGGTGACCGTAAATTGTCTAAAGAAGAAAGAAAAATCCGGGTTCCAGTGAATGTGTTTGTTTTAACAGTCAATACAATCATTCGGACTGTTTGGATTGGTCTCTATACAATCTGAGAATTACAATTTATGATAAGATAAGTTGAGGAGGATCTGTTCATAAAGATCCTCCTTTCTGAAATATTTATTCATGTTATATTGTGAGTATGAATATTAAATATTCTTTTATCGGATTGCTTTTGGTTTTGTCTTTACAGATGAATGCGCAGGAGCGAGTAAAGGGACAAAAAGTGAAATTCAATATTCCCGGAAGTTCTTATGGTATTATAAAAGAAGGATTTTTAAATCCTCCTGTATCTGCAACTCCGGGAGTGTATTGGTATTTCATGGATGGAAATATATCG
>JAUZOB010000310.1 GCA_030706665.1 Bacteroidota bacterium | reverse complement strand
CCGAATCTATCCAATAAAAGCAGGCAAAAAAAAGAGGTAGTCCTTTTGAGACTACCTCTTTGTATATCGGGAGTTTTAAATTACATCATCCCTGGCATGCCACCACCCATTGGAGGAGCAGGTTGTTCTTTTTCTTTTTCTTCAACCAGAATACATTCAGTAGTTAAGAACATTCCGGCAATTGAAGCTGCATTTTCAAGAGCAACACGAGTTACTTTCGCAGGATCGATAACACCGCTTTCTACAAGATTCTGATATTCATCAGTCCGTGCATTGTAACCGAAGTCATCTTTACCTTCTTTTACTTTCTGCACAATAACAGCACCTTCTTTACCTGAATTAGCAACAATCTGACGTAATGGTTCTTCGATCGCACGTTTTACGATTTCGATACCGGTAGTTTCGTCGTCATTGTCACCTTTTAAACCTTCGAGAACACTAATTGCACGGATGTAAGCAACACCACCACCAGGAATGATTCCTTCTTCGACAGCAGCGCGGGTTGCATGAAGAGCGTCATCAACACGGTCTTTCTTTTCTTTCATTTCAACTTCCGATGCAGCACCTACGTAAAGAACAGCGACACCACCGGCTAATTTAGCCAGACGTTCCTGAAGTTTTTCGCGGTCATAATCAGAAGTAGTAACTTCGATCTGTTTCTTGATCTGAGCAACACGTGCATTGATATCTTCAACGGCACCTACTCCGTTAACAATCGTTGTATTTTCTTTATCGATCGTAACTTTTTCAGCACGTCCCATCATTTCGATGGTAGCCTGATCCAGTTTCATTCCTTTTTCTTCGGTAATAACAAGACCTCCGGTCAGAACTGCAATATCTTCAAGCATTTCTTTACGACGATCACCGAAACCCGGAGCTTTTACAGCACATACTTTCAATGATCCACGCAGACGGTTTACAACAAGAGTAGCCAAAGCTTCACCATCAACATCTTCTGCAATGATCAACAAAGGACGACCGGTTTGTGCAACCTGTTCCAGAATAGGAAGAAGGTCTTTCATTGTAGAAATCTTCTTATCGTAGATCAGGATGAATGGGCTGTCTAATTCAGCAGCCATCTTTTCAGGATTGGTAATGAAATATGGAGAGATATAACCACGATCGAACTGCATCCCTTCAACAACATCAACATAAGTTTCGATCCCTTTTGATTCCTCAACAGTGATTACACCTTCTTTGTTTACTTTTTCCATTGCTTCAGCAATCAGCTTACCGATTTCTTCATCGTTGTTTGCTGAGATACGAGCAACTTGTTCGATTTTGCTAAAATCGTCGCCCACATTGTGAGATTGAGCTTTGATGTTTTCGATAACTTTAACAACTGCTTTGTCAATACCACGTTTCAAATCCATCGGGTTTGCACCGGCAGTAACGTTTTTCAATCCTACATTAATGATAGCCTGAGCCAAAACAGTAGCAGTAGTTGTACCATCACCTGCATCATCGCCTGTTTTAGAAGCAACTTCTTTTACCATCTGCGCACCCAGGTTTGCATATGGATCAGAAAGGTCGATCTCTTTAGCAACAGTAACACCATCTTTGGTGATTTGTGGAGCACCGAATTTTTTTTCGATAACGACATTGCGCCCTTTAGGACCTAAAGTGACTTTTACGGCATTAGCCAACTCGTCAACACCTTTTTTCAAAAGGTCTCTTGCTTCGATATTGAATTTAATTTCTTTAGCCATTTTTGAATAATTTTAGCAATTTGAATTTCGGTTTAATAGAATTAAGCGATGAACAATACATCATTTTGCGAAAGAAGCAGATAATCTTCTCCGTCAATGTGTAATTCTGTTCCTGCGTATTTGCCGTAGAAAACAATATCACCAACTTTTACTTCCATTGCCTCATCTTTTTTAGCAGCACCAACCAGCACTACTTTACCCTGTTGGGGTTTTTCTTTTGCTGAATCGGGAATGATGATTCCGCTAGCAGTCTTTGACTCTGCAACCTGAGGTGCAACCAAAATTTTACCTGCAAGGATTCTACCTTTTAATTCTGCCATATCTCGTAACATTAAATAATTAAACAATCAGTTTTTTGTTTTTATACTTCACCTTTATCAGATACTATGCCAAAACCCCAGAATTGGAGCATTTGTAAAAATTAAGGACATTTTTTCATTCGAAGATAACCCCCATAAATGAATTTCAAACATTATTTCATTGATTTTTTAGTAGATACAGGTATTTTTATTTTGTCACCAAAACCTGACAGGCTGACACCATATGAATTGAACCATCTGTCACGATCTCTGTTCTGCATAAAAAGTTTATTTTTGTTGTTCCGTGAATACGTTCATCAATACAAATTAGGATTCCTGATTTTTGAAAGGGGAAATATTCCGGGATAGGATCTTTGTTTGATTCCCTCTTAACGGGGAAATATCTCAAACCATTAAAGAAATTTAGAAGATGGAAAATAATCAAGAATTTAATTTTTTAGGGAAAAGAAGTACTGAGCCCAGTAAGAACCTGGATGTTTTCCCTTGTCCTCCGAATATCTCTGTGGTCACTTTCGAATCAGATGAGCTGACCAGCTTTTGCCCTGTAACACATCAGCCTGATTTCAGCAAGATCGTGATTGAATATAGCCCTTGCGAATTATGTATTGAGAGTAAAAGTTTAAAGTTATACTTGTGGTCATTTCGCGAAGAAGCTCTGTTTGGCGAAAGTCTTGCTTCTGCGATAGCAGAAAAGGTATTTGAAGCGACAATGCCTCATTGGTGCCGGGTCAAAATCAGGCAAAATATCAGAGGAGGATTACAGCTTGAAGTATTAGCAGAGAAAAAAGCTTAACCAATACGAGCGATAAGATTTGTTCTCATAAATTTGGAATCGGTCGCACTGAAAGATTCAAAATCCGTTACACGAGAATATTACATTTCCCCGTCTCACTTATAGCAAGAATGATATTGGGAAGAACTTATTAGTTCGTTCATTTGATTTTAAAAAAACAAAAGCAATCTGCCTTCCTTTTAAATTTCTCAATTTAAAGTAGGCAGATTGCTTTCTTTATAAATATACTATAATCTGAGGGCCACTGTATATTACTTACCTCTATCCATTGTCAAGGCTAAATTCGTTATAACGTTTGTTCAATTTCGAATTCGTAAGTGCCAGCTTCCAGATAAATGAAGTCTTTCCCCTGATGATTTTTCAGATCACGAGATCCATTTTGTGATCTGATTTCAAATGGCTTAGTAACAAACAACTTCGCATCGGAATTCGCAGGGATGGTCACCGTATAATGGATAATTCCGTTTTGTTTCTTCCATTGTGTAATGATTTCTCCGTAAGGCGATTGATGAGAGGCTTCAAAAGAATTCAACCCATCAGGGAAGCAAGGTTTCAAAAGAATACCTTTAAATCCGGGATTCTCCGGATCGGGATTAATTCCTCCCAGGGCTTTATACAACCATGCACCGATTTCTCCGAACATGATATGATTTAATGAAATGTCTGATTTGGCGTCAATCGCCCAGTTTTCATAGAGGGTAGTAGCACCATTGACGATCCACCATCCCCAGGAAGGATAGGTCTCCTGTGAGGCTAGTTTATATGCGGTATCCGGGTAACCATTCTCGCTCAAGGCATTGAGAATGGTCTTAGTCCCCAATAACCCTACATCCAGATGAAAATGATCGGCCTCTACTCTTTTGGCCAAGTTAGCAGCCACCTTGCTTTTTAGAACTTCAGGAACTACTCCCCAAAAGAGCGGAGCACTCAATTCGGTCTGTGTACCTTGACCGTATATTCCGGTAGAAGAATCTAAATATTTGGCATTGATGGCATTTTTTATTTTCTCGGCCAAAGCAGTATAATTTCTATAGTCTTCCTTTTGTCCTAATATTCTGGCAGTTTGAGCTAAAATATGAGCATCTGTAAAATAATAAAGAGAAGACGTAAGTTCTACCGGTGACTGGGATTTGACCGGGACCCAGTCTCCTAAGCCCCAAGTGGTCAGCCCGGATGGGCTAATATCTGTTATATG
>JAUZOB010000031.1 GCA_030706665.1 Bacteroidota bacterium | reverse complement strand
TAATACACAATTGTAATTTATACTTTAATGAAATCCAATGTGAATATTTCATTAAAGTAGACTTTCCTTTTCATTATTTACAAATACCAAAGGGAATAATTAACCATTGTTACTTATAAATACTATTATTTATTAACATCTTTATAGTTCACTATTTCAGTCGGTTGTGGTATTCAGCTAAAGTATAAGTATAGGTTTTTTTACACTTTATAACGTTATATGATTTAATCCTGTAATTAATGATAGTAGTATAGAGCATATACGCCAGTAAACCAACTATTTAGAACGATTGACTCAATTAATAATTAATACTGTTCTTTTATTATATTTATGTATGTTATTATTATTCAGGATTATAAACCATCCATGCAATGTTGATATCTGTAATTGTATCAGAAATATGGTTATCGGATAGAATGATTTCTACATATCAAAATACCCTAAAAATAAGCCTTTTCAGAGTATTAAAAAGGAGTATTGAATCTGGTAAAGGACCCGATTACACTTTGTAATTGTTGCTGGAATTCGGATTGTTAATGATTTTAGTAATTGCAACATGTAAACAAAAGTCAATACAATTTAAAGTTGTCAACTGTAAATTAGGCAACAGATTTCTCTTTTATATTACAATTGTTTTTGTACATTTGTAATATAAGAAATTACAGATGGAAGAGCGTATCAAACAGTTGTTAGAATTTGAGAAAATGACTCCGGCAGAGTTTGCAGATCGTATTGGAGTTCAACGCCCTAGTGTTTCACATGTGTTAAGTGGACGAAATAAACCGGGGTATGTTTTCATCCAAAAGATTCTATCAGGATTTCCCTCTTTAAATGCTCGGTGGTTATTAAACGGAGAAGGACCTGTTTTTGAAGAGAAGAAAGAATCCCCGATTAAAGAGACGATGCCAGACCTTTTCTCTTCTTCTGTTTCTCCTGAAAATAAGTTGCAGGAATCTCGACAAGAACTAAAGGAAGTTTTTGTTGAAGAGAAACTTCCGTTAAGCAATATCAAGCCCCCAGTTAATGAACCTTCTAAAAACCTTAATTCAATCTGTCTAAATAATGAGAAGATTGCAGAACGAATTGTTATTTTCTATTCCGATAAAACTTTTGAAGAATATCGTCCGACTTAATAAGAGTTCTTTTTTTTATATTTGCAGGGTAAAGAAAAGGATACATGAGAAAGACCATAAAAGACTTAGTTTTACTCAGAAATATCCGGCTTAATCCTGATAATCACTTATTGATTTTTAAGGTTCCCGGCTTCGATTCTGATATAAAACCCGGACAATTTGCCAATATTGAAGCAAAATATTCAACATCTACTTTCCTTAGACGACCATTTTCAATTCATAACATTGATCCTGAAAATGAGACTATTCATTTCCTAATCAAGCGAGTAGGAGAAGGAACTCGCCATATAACCGATCTTAAAGAAGGGGAATCGGTAAGCGTTGTGTTTCCGCTCGGCCATGGCTTTACGCTTCCGGAGAGAGACGAAAAAGTCCTTCTTATCGGTGGCGGATGCGGTGTTGCTCCTTTAATGATGCTTGCCCGCGCAATTCGTCCTTATTCAGAAGATATTCATATTTTATTAGGGGCTAGATCTGCTAAAGATCTTGTCGAATTGGACGAATACTCCCAAATGGGGGAACTTCACATTACCACAGAAGACGGAACGGCGGGAGAGAAAGGGTTTGTTACTCAGCATTCTATATTTAAAAACGTTTCTGAATTTAATCGGATCTATACTTGTGGACCGGAACCAATGATGAAAGCTGTTGCCGGAATTGCAATGAAGAATAATATCTGGTGTGAAGTTTCGCTCGAAAACATGATGGCATGTGGATTCGGAGTCTGTTTATGCTGTGTTACAGAAACAAAAGAGGGTAATAAAAGTGTCTGTACTCATGGTCCCGTCTTTAATGTAAATGACTTAAAATGGTAGATTTAGCTGTAAAAATAGATAAACTTAACCTTAAGAATCCGGTAATGACTGCATCGGGAACTTGTGGTTTCGGAGAAGAATTTTCAGATTTCATTGATCTTAATCGACTGGGGGGATTCATTGTTAAAGGAACAACCTTAAATCCCCGTCAGGGAAATCCTTATCCCAGAATGGCAGAAACTGCATCAGGGATGCTGAACGCAGTTGGTTTGCAAAATGGAGGCGTAGAACACTTTATCCATGATATCTATCCGAGAATATGTGATTATAAAACCAATATTCTGGTTAATGTGTCCGGATCGACAGTCGAAGACTATGTTCGTGTTGCTGAAAAACTTAATGATCTTGAGCATATACCAGGCATTGAGCTTAATATCTCTTGTCCTAATGTAAAAGAAGGAGGAATGGCTTTCGGTACTTCCTGTACTTCTGCAGAGACAGTTGTCAATGCTGTCAGAAAAGCCTATAACAAAACTTTAGTGGTTAAGTTGTCGCCCAACGTTACTGATATTACAGAAATTGCAAGAGCAGTAGAAGCTGCCGGAGCAGATAGTGTTTCTCTGATCAATACACTGTTAGGCATGGCTATTAATGCAGAGAAAAGACGTCCGGTGTTATCAACCGTAACAGGTGGATTATCGGGTCCGTGTGTTAAAGCTATTGCCTTAAGAATGGTCTGGCAAGTTTCAAAAGCTGTGAAAATTCCGATTATTGGGCTAGGTGGAATCATGAATGCCAGTGATGCGATTGAATTTTTATTGGCTGGCGCCACTGCAATCCAGGTTGGGACTGCAAACTTTATTGATCCACAGATTACAATTAAGATTATTGATGGAATTGAAGATTATATGATTCGTCATAATATAAAGGATATTAGAGAGCTTATCGGTGGTTTACAAATGTAATTAACAAACAATGAGGAATTTCCTGAAGAATTTCAATATTTACAAGGTTGTAATTTAAAAAATTGTTCAGATATTTCAATGATAATGGAAAAGAAGTTGTGAAGAGAGGAATCATCATTATATTATTACTCATATTGATATGTGACGGACTCAACTTTAGTTATCTGAAGTTACATGGAAAGAGTCAGAATACTTCTATGGCAGGAGATCATGGAAGCGCAGCACTCGTTAATGACTATTCCAATTTTGAGGAATCAGAACAAATTGACAATACCATTGATCGTTTTATGAAAATGTGGCTGGTCAAAGGAATGTCGGTTGCCATTGTTAAGAACGAAAAGCTTGTATTTGCCAAAGGTTATGGTTTCGCAGATGAAGAAAACAAAATAAAAGTAACCCCCTCGCATGTATTCAGAATTGCCAGTGTTTCCAAATTAATCACAGCGACTGCAATTATGAAGCTTTGTGAGAGTGGCAAACTTCGACTGGATGACAAAGTTTTCGGTTCAAATGGTATTTTAAATCAGCCACAATACCTTAATTATAAAGATAAACGGATGGAAATGATCACTATAAAAAATCTGCTGAATCATTCCGGAGGATGGAGTCAGCGATATGGTGATCCAATGTTCAATTCACTGGATATTGCTAAAAAAGTGGGCGATAAAGCTCCTGCAACTATTGATACTTATCTGAAATTTGTCTTGAGTAGAAATCTTCAGTTTACTCCTGGTACTACCAGCTGTTATTCCAATATGGGATACGTTATCTTAAGTAAAGTCATTGAAAAGGTGAGTGGGGTGCCATATGAAGAGTATGTAAAGACCCAACTTTTTGATCCAATTGGAATTCGGGATGTTCATATTGGACATACATGTTCATCAGATCATTTCATAAATGAAGTAAAATATTACGAGCAGGAAGGTTCTAACATGGTGCCCTCTTGTTTTGGTAATGGCAAAATGGTCAAAAAGTCTGATGGTGGAAATAATATTGAATTACTTTCATCGGCAGGAGGGTGGGTTACCACTGCAGCAGAGTTGGCGAAATTTGTAACGGCAATTGACGGAGTCGGCGAAAATGATATAATCTCCCCTAAAAGTGTTAAGACAATGACCCAATATGACCCGGTCAAAGGTCCTTTAGGGTGGAAATCTGTTGGATCCGACGGAACATGGTGGAGGACAGGGAGTATGCCTGGAACTTCAGCTGTCGTTAAACACATGCCAGATGGCACAGAATGGGTTGTATTGATGAATACCAGCAGTTGGAAGGGGCCTCGATTTCCCCGATATGTTGATACGATGATAAGTCATATACTTCAAAAGATTGATAGTTGGCCACAACATAATCTGTTTGACTATATGTACCATGCTTCAAAATTAGTTGCTTCTAAAAATTGAAAAATTTACTTGTTTCTTATTACAATTTCATTTTTCAATTTATATTTGCACCACGAAATACAACGATATCATGTCTGTTTTATTGATTACTCAGAAATATTGGTGCTGGCGCTTTTGTGAATCGGATTAAAAAGAAAATTGATCTGAAAGGTGCCCCTATGAAGATATTTAGAGAGCCGAAGGAGAAATTTCCTTCGGCTTTTTTTATTTTAAAAAATATTGCTTAACGAGATATATTTGGAAATTATGGAAAGATTGAATGTAAAATCATTAGAAGAGAATTTGCTTAAACCGGAAGTTATGCCTGATTCCAATGGCTTCTTTGGTGAATATGGAGGAAGTTTCATTCCCCCCCAGTTGGAATCAATTATGAAAGAGATTGAAACTGCGTATCTGGAAATTCGTGAAGATCCAAATTTTATTCGTGAACTCGATTATCTGAATCGTCACTACACCGGAAGACCTTCGCCGGTATATTATGCCCGGAGCCTGAGTGAACGTCTGAAAGGGGCTAAAATCTATATCAAAAGAGAAGATCTGAACCATACCGGAGCACATAAGATCAATCATTGTCTGGGAGAAGCTTTATTGGCTAAAAAACTTGGGAAGAAAAAGATCATTGCCGAAACAGGGGCCGGGCAACACGGTGTGGCATTAGCTACAGCGGCAGCATTAACAGGATTGGAATGCGATATCTACATGGGCGAAGTTGATATTGCGAAAGAGTATCCCAATGTTGTTCGTATGAAAATTTTGGGTGCAAAGGTAATTCCTGTCACTTTTGGTCTAAAATCGTTAAAAGAAGCGGTTGATGCAGCATTCGAAGCTTATTTAAAAGATCCCGTTACTCAGCTATATGCTATTGGTTCTGTGGTCGGACCTCATCCTTTTCCTATGATGGTACGCGATTTTCAGTCTATAATTGGACGTGAAGCCAGAGAACAGTTTTTAGAACAAACAGGAAAGCTACCTGATAATATAACTGCATGTGTCGGTGGGGGCTCTAATTCAATGGGAATCTTTTCTGCATTTCTACAGGATCTGAATGTCAATTTGTTTGGAGTAGAACCATCCGGTTCAAGTCTGAATTTAGGTGACCATGCTGCAACATTAAGTCTTGGAACACCTGGAATGCTTCATGGCTTTAAATGCTATGTTCTACAGGATGAGAATGGAGAACCTGCTCCTGTCGCTACTATTGCCAGCGGCTTAGATTATCCGGGTGTCGGTCCGCAACATTGTTATTTAAAGGATATCAAAAGGGTTAATTATGAAATGATTAACGACAATGAAGCAATCGAAGCCTTTTTTGCACTTTCTCGTGAAGAAGGAATTATTCCGGCTATTGAAAGCTCACACGCTGTTGCTTTAGCTATGAAGATGGCTCCTGAATTATCTCCGGAAGAAACGATTCTGGTTAATCTTTCCGGTCGTGGAGACAAGGATATTGACTTTGTCGTTGCCAATTATGGAGCAAAATTCGGAATCTAATTTAATATCAATACACTATACCAATAAGAGGGTATCTCCAATTCTCTGAGCATACCCTCTTGTTGGTTTCCATTCCTTACAGATATATGAAACACATCGGAGAAGTTGCAGCATTAATGACAGCAATATGCTGGTCTTTTTCGTCTGTCTCTTTTGAAAATGCAGGCAAAAGAGTTGGCTCTCTTGCAGTAAATATCATACGACTCCTAATCGCCTTTTTTCTTTTAAGTGCTTATTCCTATATTACGCAAGGGATTCCTTTTCCCTATAATGCGACTGCCAGTCAATGGGGGTGGTTGATTTTATCAGGATTGACCGGTTTTGTAATTGGTGACCTACTTCTATTTCAAGCTCTGGTTGTAGTAGGAGCCCGAATAGCGATGTTAATTATGTCGTTAGCCCCTCCTATAACTGCTATTATTGGATGGATTTTTCTGGGGGAACACATGAGCATCAAAGAAATATTCGGAATGTTGATAACCATCGGAGGGATTATTCTGGTTGTTTTGCGCCGTGAAAATAAGAGGTCAGAAAAAGAAGGATTTCGAAAGATTGCATTTCACTATCCGGTATATGGTTTGCTATTGGCACTCGGAGGAGCTATTGGGCAGGGATTAGTGCTTGTTTTAAGCAAAAAAGGGATGAATGGATATGATCCCTTCCTTTCCACTCAAATCAGGGTTATTGCAGCTATTTTTGGTTTTTCCATTGTATTTACTTTCTGGAAGAAATGGGCTGATGTTAAAATGGCTATAAAAAATAGAGTCGCATTAAGCTGGATAACATTAGGGGCCTTCTTCGGTCCGTTTCTGGGGGTCTCGTTGTCATTGATGTCTATTCAATACACAAGTACCGGAGTAGCATCAACAATTATGGCAATTGTTCCTATCTTGGTAATTCCCGCTTCAATTTTCCTTTTCAAAGAGAAAGTTACTATTCGTGAAGTAATTGGTTCGATTATCTCTGTGATCGGAGTGGCAATATTTTTTATCTGACAACTTCTCTTTTTATTATAACTGAATTATCTGAATTAGAAAAAGAACCGAAACTTAAAGTTCAATCACGTTAAAGTCAAATAATTATATCATCAATCCGAATCATCGGCATTCTGTCAAAAGGCAACATCGCATTTATCAAACCGGCCCGGCTAAACCGTCCAAGATCTTCTATCCTGATATCTGCTTCTTTAATAATTCCCTGTTGAATCAAGAACTGGCGCTGGGTTCCTTTTAACAGAGGAAGAGAAGGCGTTAGCCATTCGTTTCGATCCTGGAAGATAATATTCGTGTATGAAGTATCGGTTATCAATCCATTTTTAACAATTAAGATATCATCACAGTCCCCTTTTTGGGAACAGAGGTTGTTTAATTCTTTTCGGTCTTCCCATTTGTAAGCATATTCAATATCGCTACATTCAATCAGTTTCAGTTTTTTTACGGTGCGCAAAGTATAAGGGACACACTCTGTTTTTGCTGATTTACAATTGTAAATCAATCTGATTTTGTATAATCCTTCCTGCGGAAATACTTCATTACTTAATATTTCTGTAATGTCAGGATATGAAGTAGCATTGTAAAGATCGTAAAGAGATTTTTTAATTCTCTCCTGATGAAGTTCCTGATTATAAATAATGCCATCTTCAAGGCGAATTGTTTCAATTAATTGGGACATATACTTTCTGAATTAATTCCTGATATTCGTCAACCAGTCTACTTTGAGCCGTTATCCCTCCTCCGCTGTAAAAATAGAGCTTTTGGCTTTTCTTTTCTATACAACGGATCATAACAGCACTATCCATATTTTTGCCGTCAAAATAGCCAAAAATGCCTGTGTATAAACCTCTGGGAATAAGCTCTGCTTCTTTTATAATCTGAACTGTTTTTTCTTTAGGAGCTCCGGTAATAGATCCGGCAGGAAGCATTTCTCTCAGAATTGTTCCAATCCGGGAGGAATAATCTGAATCTAATGTACCTGAAATTTCAGAGCTAACCTGAAGTATCTCACCCTCGTTTGTCTTTATTTTATCAATATAACGAAAACGGCTGACTTTTACATGGTTACTAACCTTACTTAGATCATTCCGGATCAAATCGACTATTGTACTATGTTCTGCAAGTTCCTTCGGATCGTTTAGAATCTGTTCTTTTGCATTAAAAACAGACGCATCAATTGTTCCTTTCATCGGGAATGAAGATATAATTCCATCTCGAATCGTGACAAATGTTTCTGGACTAAAGCATACGAATTTGTCATCAATAAAAAGCTTATAGGGCGAATGACATCGTTGATAAATCTCGCCTAAAGTCAGGTTCGTTTCAATTTCTGTCGGAAAAGTAAGATTGAGAAGGTAGGAATCACCTCGATGTAGATAGCTTTGTACCAAATGGAATGAATTTGTATACTTCTCCATGGATATGGGCAATTTGTCAAATGTAAACTCTGAATTCACAATTGTATTGTATGTGGATTCTTTTTTAACACCTCTAATATTAAACCAGATATATGACGGAATGTCATGCATCGGAAATACAAGAGGCGCATTCAAGTTAAAATCAAGAATAAAAAGAAATGGGATTTTATTCTTACCCCACTCATTCATTTTATAAATAAATGTATCAGATAAAACCATGGATAGAAGATTCAACGATGCAAAATAAAGAAATAAACAGAAGTGGTCGATTAATACCCCGAAAGAATATCCTTTCTCCGAAATCAGTCAATAATAATGCGCGAGAAGCCTAAAAATCTTAAGTCGACGAGAATTGAATATTTGAAAAGAGATTACTAGTTGTACAGAAATAGCGAAAGCTGCCATAAACTGGCAGCTTTCGCTATTCTTTGAATATTTTTACACTAAAGTTTATTAATTCGACTCAAATTCTTTTAATAGGTCACATCACAATATTTGTTTGATGAGGTAATGCGAATTATTTAACAACCGGATTAATCTTTAAGATATTAGTCGTGAATTTGAATACTTCATTTTCAACCTGACTAAACGATTTTGAATAGTGTGAATTTCCAATAATATGGCAACCAGCATCAGGGAATGCAACTTTTACTTTCTGTGCATCCGGGGTAGCTATCTTATCAAACATTTTGAGCATGCCTTTTACCTCAACCACCTGATCTTGTTTATTGTCATCTTTGTAGTAATATCCCATAAATACCGGGCAAGTCACTTTTGATAATACCTTTTTGTTCATGGCATTATCGATCAGCTGTTGTAAATAGCCAACTCCTTCCAGACGATATTTAGTGTACCAATATTTATTGGTTAATGTATCCTTTTCTCCAGTATCTCTGAACTTACTATGGGTAAATAACCGAACGGTTTGAAGTCCCCATGGCATTGTTAAAAATGAAGCACATTTGTTTTTAATCTGAGCATTTGGAGAAAGGAGGATCAATGAATGAACTAATTCCGGATGTTCCGCAGCAATCTTCAAAGAAAGGGTACCCCCGGTAGAAGTACTCATAATAATAACCTTTTTACCCAGCTTCGAGGCAATAACCAAAGCTTCGAGTGCTGAATTATATAATGAATCAGGTTTCATATCCAAGAGAGCATCCTGAGCATTCATCAGTCCATGACCATAGAGTCGGGGGAAGTAAGCATTCATCCCGAATTTCTTGGCATAATCAAGGTTAATATCAGCTCCTTCGAACCATGAAGCTGAAAATCCATGCAAATAAAGCAATACATATTCTGTTTGCTGATGCTGTAAATTGTTAGCCCAAATAATTCTTGACTGATTGTCTGGTTTAATAGAAAATTTAGACTCTTTCTGAGCTACATAGTTTTCCAACTGATTTAAATTGCAAGAAACCACTGGAAGAGGTTCATCCAATAGTGGTGCTGACAATTTAGGTCCGGACAGATAAGCAATAATTAATAAGCCGACCCATAAGATCCATACATCCTTAAATTTTCTCATCTTAGAATAAAGTTAGATTCTAAACGAATATAATTCATTTTTAACAATTTCAAAAAGTTCAATAGCAAAAGTAAGAACTCTGTTCTAATTTTTTTCAATCTAAACCACTGTTTTCTCTAAAGTGCACAATGTATTATATGCTTTTGTCTATTCTCAGAATCGAGTTCTGAAATATCGAGATTGTCTCATTTAGCTAATAATCAATTTTCTGACCATCACTTTGTGTGTTAAAGAACTTTGAGGATAAATGTTACCAATAATGGAACCAGAATGGTAAGTATAATACCATTGAAAACAGAAATAATTCCCCATTCTTTTCCACTATATTTAATAATAACAGGAAGAGTCGTATCCATTGACGTTGCTCCTCCAGATGCGATACCTGCAAGTTTCCCTGCATATCGTACAAAAACAGGAGTTGCGAGCAAGGTTATGATCTCTCTCAATATATTTGATATTAAAGCAATAACTCCAAGTGTTTCACTTCCAAGCTGAGTAATAAGAACACTTGAAAGACTGTAATATCCGAATCCTGCCCCTATTGCCAGACATTCTTTCAAACGAAGGGAGGGGAGTAATAAGGAAACTGCCGAGACCCCAATCAGAGTGCCGATAATGACACTAAGAGGGATAAGGACAACACGGACTTTCATTTTTGCAATTACTCTCCATGATGCTCTTTCTGCACCTATACCCACACCAACTAAAAGCATTAGCAGGTAAAGGGAATATAAGCTTAAATCATTATGAATCAAAACATCCGGAAGCTTTTTAAAAAGTCCCAGAAGCAATCCGCTTGTAAAAAAGGCCAGAATAATCAGACTATTCTTCATATTCTTTCCTCCTTTCGATGTTTGGTCCTTTGAATATATAGTGAAAGACAATCCAGGAAACAAAAAGACTGCCACCTACTGCTCCGAATGTGATTAGCAGTGCTTGTAATCCAATCGTTGAAAGATGAATGATTACTTTTTCATTTAATCCGACAGAGATTCCAAGCAAGAATAGCAACAAGTATATAGCCCAGGTTGTTAGTTTCTCATTAATCCGGATAATCGTTTTGTATTTCCCGATCAACGCACCAATACCGATACCTAATATCATAAGTATTAATACAGCAATCATTCAGCTTTTTCTAAAGTTTTAAAGTGCGAAGATAAATATTTTGCCAGAAAGATTAAGGACTCAAAGCTTGTTCTGGATGACTTTGAAAGAGAAATATTAAATGCTGTTTGTAAAGATGAATAAAGGGATAATTCTATTTAAAAGAATTATCCCTTCACCCTCGATGATAAATGTATTAGATGTGTAATGCATAAAAAATCAAACCATTTTACTTAGTTTCTTTCATTTCTTTTTTAGCACCTTCTTTATGTGTCTTTTTATGCATTTTCTTGCATTCCTTTTTCATTTTTGCATCTTTCTTGCCTTTCAATTCTTTCTTTTCTTTAGCAGGCTCAGTCTGTTCTGTCTTACTTTTCTCTTTTGTTGTTGTTGTTTTTTGTCCTAAACTCAGCTGAGCAGTGAAAACAAGACCGCAAATTAATAGGATAGATAAAAGATTCTTCATAATCCTTGATTTTAAGATTTACTAATCACAACTTAATAATACGGAGTTTATAAATATTGGTTTCGGGAAAACATTTCCATTTAATAAATGAGAAAAAAGATAAAACACATGGATGCACTGACTACACCATGGTCAATAGAGATTTCCCTTTCTGTTGCTAAGAACAAATTTTATCAGATTAGAATAAAGGGATAAATGAGCACGATTATTTTTGAGGGTAACTCACTTAAGCAACGGTTGGTTTTATTTAGAACAATTCTTACCCTAATCAAAGTATTTTGGAAGGCAATAAAGCATGTCTTGGGGTCGATGAAACCAAAATCAAATAATCAAAAGGTCCATAAGAAGTTTTAGTCTTTTCGAATTAGAAATGGGATAAAAATTTTGCGATATTAAAAGAAAAGGGGCATCTCTATTAATTGAAATGCCCCTTTTCTTTTAATTTTTTATGTATTAAAGTATTTTAGTTGAGTCAAGATTATCTTTCTCAATATCTTTAAAATACTTGTAAGTGCCAACCTTCAGTTCTCCTGTTGCCTCTTCGTCACAAACGATGATGCCTTTCGGATGCATTTGTAATGCACTGATCGTCCACATATGATTGATTCCTTCTTCTACAGCATGCTGTAAAGCACGAGCTTTATTGTGACCGTTTACAATAATCAAAACCTCGTCAGAATCGAGTACAGTTGCAACACCAACGGTTAATGCTTTTTTAGGAACCTGGTTCACATCGTTATTGAAAAAACGTGAATTTGCAACGATTGTATCGTAAGTCAGATCTTTATCGCGGGTACGTGATGAAAGTGAAGAACCTGGTTCATTGAAAGCAATATGTCCGTCAGGACCAATGCCTCCCAGGAATAATTTGATACCGCCGTAAGATTTAATTTTAGCTTCGTATGCAGCACATTCCGCTTCAAGATCAGGTGCGTTTCCGTTAAGAATATTTACATTCTTTTCCTGGATATCTAATTTGCTGAAAAAATTGTTCCACATAAAAGAATAGTAACTCTGTTCATGATTCCGTGGAATACCCACATATTCATCCATATTAAAAGTCACTACATTTTTGAACGATACTTTTCCCTGTTTGCAAAGTTCAATCAGATTTCCATATGTTCCTAGTGGGGTAGAACCGGTAGGAAGCCCTAAAACGAAAGGCTTTTCAGGTGTAGGGTTAAAATCTATGATTTTCCTGGCAATGTAATTGGCAGTCCACTTGGAGATCTGCTCATAATTAGATTGAATGATTAATCTCATAGTCTAATACTGATTAATATTGGTTATCGGTTTTGAAGATATGATGTATTTTGGCAAAAATATATTTTACGCTTGTGTTTTCCTAACAAAAGCGTAAAAACAAAACACTTGTCAAATCTTTATTAATTGCATAAGATAATCGAAATGAGTACCTTTTTGAACGATCTTTGATTTAAAACCCGCAACTTCAGCCATTTCTTCCATCGTTTCGTAATCTACAAAAAGCCAGGGAAACGGATCGGAATGAAATTGCCGATAGGATAAGTCGTAAGTAATCTCTCCGTAATACTTTTCTGAATTCAAATCTATTTGATAAGCGCCATCCTCATCTTCATACAGATAGATAATATCAGAAGAATCAAGTAGGATAGATCCTCCCGGATTTAAAATTTCACGCAGATGAACCAACAAAGGAACAAGTCCGTTTAAATTCTTCGCAACGCCAATCCCATTCATCAGAAACAGAATGGTATCAAATTTTTGATCCGAATACTGAAATATATCTGTACAGATTACATTTTTAATTCCCCGTTCTGTCATCACATTACACAATAACGGAGAAATATCTATTGAATGAACGTCATATCCTTTTTCCTGCAGATAAAGACTGTGACAACCGGCTCCGGCCCCTACATCCAGGATGCGTCCTTTGGCCAGTTGTAAAGCTTTTCTTTCCAATAAAGGCATTGATTTAAAAGATCTGAAGAAATATGAAGGATCAAGAAATTCATCCTCTGCGAGGTCTGTTTTAACAAGGATTTTATCTGATTTTCCTGTTTTATGATATTCAGATACAGCCTGACCAATGGCATCAAATTCTGGATTAAGCATATAGAATAGAGAATTTTGTCTTTGATTCAGGATTAATATTCACTTGAAACTATCCGAATGCAAGATTTATTTTTATTCGAATAAACATAAAATCCCTTACTTTCTCCTGATGCGATGATGAAATTGCGGGGATCAGGGAATTCTCTCGAAGCTTCGACCAAATCATCCTGATTTATTCTTTCTTGTTGAAGCCATTCGGATGTATCTAAATCGCCTAACTTTAATCTTAAGCCCGATTCCTCAGCTTCTTGGAATCTAATCATTATTTGTTCATAATCAACAACTTCAAACTTAGGCATAGATGTTTTTTAATATTTGTAATTATATAACGAAGATAAGCTAAAAATCTTGTCGGGAGAAACTTTTTTCAAATGAAAATAGCTTTCTTTTATAATTTCTATGTTGTGATTAAATATAATTCAAAAAGTCTCTTTCCTGGTCAAGAATGTTCTTCTAATCATCATTATTGCAATTATTATAAGGTTTGTATAATGACAAATTAGGAAAAGTCGTTGCCAAAGTCCCAGATAAGATTCAAGAAAATTTCCCAAAAAGATGAGTTTTGAGAGATTAAAAAAGAGCATGACTGTTATTCCAAATACAATGACAAACCATTGAAAATAAAACATTTTTAGATGTTTCTCTTTGGTGAAAACCTTTTTTAATACAAAAGGAAGAAAGATCAATGCCAGAATTCCGATCCCTCCCAAAAAATTATGGATGAACGATGTGATACAAATTCCGTTACTGTGTGAATTCCAGGGAAACAAAGCAGTGCAGATTCCTTCTCCAATTCCGTAGATTATAACAAGCCAGGAAGCTTTTTGTATTAAGGAAGAAGACTTTGATTTAAAAGCAATACGGAGTCCCAATCCAAAAAAAATAAAGAGAAGCCCCATTATGATCCACCAGACAGTCATACATGAAGCGACAGGACTGTTAACAGTTCCAAGAGTGCTCATTGGCTGACTTATCCGATCATATCCGGTATAGTATGATCCAAAGAATAAATCAGTAATGAAATCTCCCAGACAAGCTATAATGCAGGCAATGGAAGCAAATAAAACTTCTGCTTTTTTCATACTTTTCATTCTCATCTGTTACTAATCGGTTTGTTTATCGTACAAAATACAAACATCGGAAATTAAATGTGTTATTGTTATTCTGATTACTCTTTTTAAGCTTTTGGATGATTAAATTTCACAGATTAAATTTCAGTTCTTTTTTATTTACAGTTTAATCTTTGAATGCGACCGGAATAACATTATTTTTACAATGCACGCCGGCATTACAAATGACTGGATAATAAACTGTATTACAGTTAAATGAGCATCTAAAATATTGTGTTCACTGTAAAAAAATGACAATGGATAAACAGAGAAAGTATGGAACTAGTCCGTTCAAAATTGCAATAATACACGGCGGACCGGGCGCTCCAGGTGAAGTCGGACCGATTGCAAAGGAACTTTCAGATGAATTCAGCATTCTTGAACCATTCCAATTTTCAGATAGTCTAAACGGACAGGTAAAAGAACTGGCCTCAATATTATCAGAACAATGTGAATTGCCCGTAACGCTTATCGGACATTCCTGGGGGGCAATGCTCAGTTATATAACTGCAGCACGATATCCGAATCTTATAAAAAAAATAATTCTGATTGGCTGTCCTCCTTTTGGCGAAAAGTATGCTGTCGCCATGATGGAAACACGTATCAGTCGCCTGTCAAAGGAAGATTCTGAAGAAATGAGATCTTTAGCCGGCTTTTTAGGACGCAAATCTTCTATGAATAAGAACGAATTATTTGCCCGTATGGGACAGATAATGGCTAAAGCCGATTCATTTGACCCGCTAACTACAAATAATGGAATCATTGAATACCAATTTGAAATCTTTGAACGGGTCTGGAATGAAGCAAAAGAACTGCGCAAAGGAGGGGAGCTTCTTTCAATGGGACCGAAAATCGAATGTCCGGTAGTTGCAATTCATGGTGATTACGATCCTCACCCTGCCGATGGGGTCAAAATTCCGCTTGCTAAAGTTCTGAAAGATTTCAGATTTATTCTTCTGGAAAAATGTGGACATACTCCCTGGCTGGAAAAAGCAGCAAAAGACAGATTTTATGCAATTTTGCGGAAAGAACTTATAAACTGAAATTAATCTGGCGTTTAAAGATTACGATAAATACCCAATAAAATATACAAACGAATCTTTTCTCTAAAATTTTAATAAGAAATGAAGCATTTATTCCTGATCATCATTGAAATAGCAATAATAACAGTCGCATTATTGATTATCAGTAACATTCGGCCCGATAATCGAAAATGGAGTGACAGAACCGAAAAAGAGAAGAAGCTGTTTATGAATATGATTTATGTCGAAGGTGTATTATTAGCATTACTGGCCATTGTTGCATTAATTGTAAATTGATAAAAATATAGAGTTGATTCTTTAATCTGTCATTATGAAAAAACAATTCTTTTTATTGACGTTAATCTTCTTATTGTCATTATCTTATTCCTATGCTCAGTCATCTGAAAATACATGGAATAAATGGAAGTATCTTATTGGTGAATGGGTAGGAGAAGGAAACGGGCAACCGGGACAGGGGACCGGTAAGTTTACCTTCCAAACAGAACTCGATCGTAATGTCTTGGTTCGTAAAAGTCATACCGAATTTCCTGCGTCAAATAATCGCCCTGCTTTTGCTCATGACGACTTACTTATTGTGTATCCCGCAATTTCAGAAAATCCTGCAAAAGCAATCTATTTTGACAATGAAGGACATGTACTTGAATATACTGTTACTTATTCAGAGAATTCTATCATTATGACCAGTTCTTCAATTTCAAATGGGCCAAGATTTCGACTATCCTATACTCAGATTTCTGACAAACAAGTAAATGTAAAATTTGAGTTTGCTTCACCTCAAAAGCCGGATGAATTCAAAGCTTATTTAAATGGGAATAGTACTAAAATAAAATAGCGAAAGAATTTTAGAATACTGTGGTGAACCGTTTTTGAAATGGAATTTCCGAATATGGATTTATCCACAGAGATTACAGCAATAATAACACCATCAATAAAAAAAGTTGCATCCGTGCAACTTTTTTTATTGATGGCAACGCAACCATTGGAAAATACATACATCATTACGACATCCACAAGTATCACACATACCACTTAATTCTATTTAAACGTTCGATTTCTTCATGAACAAAAACGAAGCATTTACGTTTCCGCAAGCTGTGCTTCTATTATTTTAAGAAGTTTGAATTCAAGAATTCAAACTTCTTTTTTATACATTACAGCATGAAATATCAGGAACCTCTTATACACGGAAAACTTGTTCAGCGGTACAAACGTTTTCTGGCTGATGTAGAACTTGATTCAGGTGAAATCATTACAGCTCATTGTACTAATTCAGGCTCTATGAAAAGCTGTCTTGAGGAAGGAGCTGAAGTATATCTTTCCCCGGTTAATGACCCGAAACGCAAAACCCAATACACTTGGGAGATGATAAAGCTGAACGGAAAATGGGTCGGAATCAATACTGCCATACCGAATAGACTTGCGTTTGAATCCTTGCAGGAAAAGTCAATACCCGGATTGGATGACTATGAGGTTGTCAAACGTGAAGTTACGTTTGGAGATAGTCGTTTTGACCTTTATGTTGAGAAAGAAGGAGAATCCTGCTTTATTGAAGTTAAAAATGTCACGATGAAAGAAGGTGAGATGGCTCTGTTTCCTGATGCAGTTACAACCCGGGGACAGAAACATCTTGAAACATTAATCAAAGTTAAGCAGACTGGGATGAGAGCGGTTATGCTCTACATTATTCAACGTATGGATGTTGATGCATTTGGCCCTGCCGCTGCTATTGACCCTCTTTACGCTGAAAAACTTCACAAAGCTTGTGTTGCGGGAGTCGAAGTAATACCTCTTCAGGTTGAAGTATCACCTTTCGAAATTAGGATTCATAAAATTTTGCCCTTTGTCGATTTAGGTTAGTCTGCTTATACAGAAATATAATATTCAGGACTTTGGGTTAAAATCTTTAAATAATTAGGCCGTGGATCTTGGTTTTTTGAGACAAAAGAGAGAAATTAATAGGTCTAATTTTCCAGAAAGGAATAAAACCATCCCAAAAAAAACTGAAGCACATGACTCGTCCTGAATTTTGTTTACATCAAATTATTATTTCTTGTATATCTTAATACACATTTATGATAATGATTAACT
>JAUZOB010000309.1 GCA_030706665.1 Bacteroidota bacterium | reverse complement strand
TTAATTGAACTGAAAAATGGGAAGCTTCTGATGTTAATAAGTTACAATACCGGAGTTAAACAGATTTCCTATTCAAAAGACAAAGGCGATACCTGGAGTCCGGTTGAACCCAGCAATATCAAATCTCCTTTGTCACCGGCATCAATAGCAAGGATTCCTTCTACTAACGATCTGCTTCTTGTCTGGAACAACAACAGCGGGGATGATCCGTCAATCAAAGGTAAACGCACTCCGCTTACGGTGGCCATATCAAAGGATGAAGGCAAGACATGGAGAAAGATAAAAAATATTGAAGATGATCCGGATGGTTGGTTTTGTTATATAGCAATTCATTTTACTGGTAAAAATGTCTTACTTGGATACTGTGCAGGGTCAAGCAGCAAAGGCACACACCTGTCTGTTACACAAATTACCAGACTAAGTTTGGATTGGATATACAAATAGTCTTTACGGTTTATGGATTCAGAAGCAGATCAACCGATCCTCAAGACTTATGATCCTCATTAATATTACTATTTTGTACCCCATTGATTTTACGTATTACTCTACAAGGATTTCCCAGGGCTAAACTATTGGCAGGAATATTCCTGGTTACGACACTGCCTGCACCAATGACACTGCCTTTTCCGATAGTGATTCCGGGCAAGATAATTACCCCTCCACCAATCCAGCATCCATCTTCAATAGCTACCGGCAGGGCAAACGTATGACGGATATATTCATTGTTTTCCGGTTTCCCGACAGGAGCCAGTCGTTCATTTAGTTCTATGGGGTGTGTCGCAGTATAAATTTGTACATTAGGAGCTATCAGTACATTATTCCCGATCGTTATTTTATTGCAATCTACAAACGTACAACTTGTATTTATCGAAACATTATTCCCTATATAAATATTACAACCATAATCACAGATAAATGAATGACCAATAGAGACACTTGTTCCAATACTCCCGAACATTTCTTTCAGCACTTCGTATTTCTCCTCTTTTCGACCATAAGGCAATGAGTTATATTTCATTAACAAATTGTGAGTTTTCTTCTTTAACTCAAGAAAAACTTCGTCATGACAATCATACCATTCACCTGCCAGGCATTTCTCCATCTCTGTTTTCATAATCTTTAAGTTTAAGCCATTGTACTGATCTGCTTATCAACTCTCGTAAGAGATTCCTATAAACCTAATCCTTTAAGTTTGCAATAAAAGTCTTAATAATTTTCCCAGGTTATCAGTTTATATACCCATATCCGATTTGTAATCAGAATACCCGAGACATAGACCAGGATAAGAATTGCCGGACCAATTATCTCCCATTTACTGAGATAATAATGGATCAATCCCAGAATACCGGCCATAAGCATCAATCCAAATACCTTAACCATGTTTTTGCCTCCATGAGCGGCACCTTTTGCTTGTGAGAAAGGGAAATCGGGTTGCTGAATATAGAACATCAGCAGGGTGGAAAAATATATGACAAGCCAGGCTATGATAATATCCGGGATAACGGTTACTCCCCAAAATGCGATGATTCCGATACTCAGTAAGACATAAAAAGGATTAAAAAAACGTGCAAATACAGCTTTAATAAATCCTTTGAAATAATCAGCCGGAGTAGTGGTGGGCAATACCTTGAAAATCCATTCGGCCTGACTATTATTGCCTAAAAGCAAAGCTGTTGTCAACGTGAAACTAATAAGCAGAAAAGAGTAAAGAATGAACAGATAACTGTGAGACATAGCCAGATTCGCCAGACTGACATCTTTTTTGAAAAACTGTACGGCAAGCATTATGACCACATAGGCCAGCGAAGGGAAAAAACTCTGTTTGAAGAGGCGCTCGTAACCACTCATACGCCATGCAAGCTGAAAAGCAGCCTTTTCTGCCGGCTTACGTGTGAAAAGCTTTTCCATCAACATATAATAAGAAGAGCTTTTGCCGGTACTGCTTTTTACTTTAGTGGCTTTATCGCTGACTTCAAGGTTCAACAGTTTACGGTTGAATATAGGAGTGAGGTATCGGGATGTGATATAAATTACAATAATCGGCAGTATCACAGCTTCAGCCAGAAACAACAGGTGCCCGGCATCAAATGTTGCAGTCGAAAGGGTTTCTATAAATCCCGAAAAGATTGCCGGCGGAACCAGATAAGTGTACCAATGAATAGGCAAAGTCATGTTCATTATCTCTGACCTGTCGATCATGTTCACTCCGAACTGGTATCCAAGCATAAATAAGACAGCAATCCCTATCTGAAAATACATTAGCACGTTCTTCAACTTTTCTCCCGAGGCAATGTGCATCAGACCGAGATAAAGAAGGTTAGCCAGGAAAAGTGTAAATATGACATTAAGCACCACACTGACAATAAAAATCAATCCTGATACAACTCCGAATTTTACAATTCCGATAACAAGTGTTGCCAGCGAAACATTAAATGCTATGAGCATAAGATACAAAAAGACATGGGCATTCCGAGCCAGACTCAATGTATTGCTCTTTATAGGCAGTGGCAGAATGATACTGTTTTCAGAAGTATCGAATAATATAGTGGTAAACTCAGAAATAATCATCATGCCCATCATTACCATAACAATGATGTGCATCAGATAATAAAAGGTAAACTCCGAATGAATAGGTATCGCCATCATTGCAAAAACAAATCCAGCTATGATCTGTCCGATCGATTGCAGAATAAGACTGTTATCTGATGGTGTAGTTCTTTTACGTCGCTGACGACGATTGTCGAGAGTCAGTTTAAGTTCAAGAATGTATATAAATTGTTCGTAATCTGCCCCGGAACATTCAATGATTGTTCTGAAGGGACGAAAAAGCGATAGCAGGAATCTGATCATAACGTGTTTCATTTTTCAAAAGCGTTGATAAAAGCTTCCGCTTTTTCACCGTGGTTGGTATTACCGGTAAGCCGGGTAAAGAGTTTTTCCAGATTCTCGTCGTTGGCAATGCTACTCAGTTCATCGAACGAGCCGTCGGCAATCACTCGTCCCTGATCAATCAGAATAATCCTGTCAGAGATTTTTTCCACCACATCCATCAGGTGCGAACTGTAAAAGATAGTTTTACCCTCGCGAGCAAGATGAGTAAGCATCTCTTTGACCATAATTACCGAGTTGGCATCCAATCCCGACAGGGGTTCATCCATAAATATCAGTTCCGGATTGTGAAGTAAAGCAGAGCAGATCATCACTTTTTGTCGCATTCCCTTCGAGAATGTTGCAATGCGCTGGTTCAGATTGCCTTTCATTTCGAATAGATCCATCAGGGTTTCCGCTTTTTTCAGGATGGCTTCATTGTCAATTTCCCGCATTCGTCCTATAAACTGCATGAACTCCAGTGGTGTCAGCGATTCGTACAACGCTGCATTTTCGGGAATATAACCCAGTCTTTTTTTTATTTGAAGCTGCTCAGCCCGCAGGTCGTAGCCAAGAACTTTTACTTCGCCTTCATAGTCGTCAATCAATCCGCAGAGAATTTTTACGGTGGTTGACTTCCCTGCTCCATTCGGTCCGATGTAGCCGATAATCTGTCCAGGCTGTATACTCAGGTTGATGCCATGTAAAACCTGTTTAGCACCATATCTTTTTACAAGATTCTTAATCTCAACGATGGGTTCCATTTTGACGTGATGTAATTTGTTAGTATAGGGAAAATTATTTCATGACTTACAAACTTACATATATTATAGCAATTATTGTTTTTATTGATAAATTTTCAACTCAAAATTCTTGCCTGTACTTTGTTGCCACTTGGTGAGGATAACTGTGTATGGGAGATCTTGGCAATTGGAAAATTGAGATTTACGAGGAAAGATAAGGATAGCATGAATAAATTCGTTGCGAATAAACTTCCTGAGAACAATTCCACTAAAGGAACTCTTCGCTTTATACCTTTAACTTCATGCCCGGGTGAAGTTAGCAACTCCAGTTCATCAGTTTACTTCTTTCCTCAACATCTTCTTAATGGTTCTCATTTTTGGGTAATATGTCTTCGTGGGAAGATAAGGAT
>JAUZOB010000308.1 GCA_030706665.1 Bacteroidota bacterium | reverse complement strand
GTTTGCATCTCTTTTTTAATCCTATCTTTATGGAATAAACAATTGTACAGAGAAGTTAACCATCGGGAAGTATTTGAATTTGAATGTGCCCTTTAATGAAATAAGATAAGGATTTTAGAAGATTCTATTTTAACTAAATGTCCTTTCTCCCCCCCGATAAAAGTGTGTTAAATCGACTCAGACTATCCGAAATATTTGCTCAATTTTTAACATTTTTTCTGAATTAATGATTGCATTTTTTGCTTCAAAAACAAAACAATATTTAGAAAACAACGTTTAAGTAAATGCAAACAAAATGGAGAGGTGTGTAGTATGATAGAAACGGAAGGAGAAAGTTACTGCAGGTATCACCTCCACCTCAGTCAACTGTAAGAAGGAGTTAAAGATTAAGAGATCACTCCTGAAGTTGAGGTTTTTATAAATTCCATTTTTTTAACTTTAAAACTTATTTCGATTCGAATTAAAATTTTAAAATTTTCAACTTTTTAGATTTCATTAATTTTTTTAGATTTTAAAACATTAATAATATCTGCTTTATCTTGAGGCTGTCAGTAAAATGGCAGCCTCTTTTTATATTAATTCTTCATTGGACTGAAAGATTATTTTTCCGTTAAAATTTTATTTTATCATTTAGAAATCTTTACAAGTTCTTTTTCTAGCAGATCGTTTATGTTGAGTAAGTTAATATGAGTATTTTATACCTTTATAAACAATTAATTACAAAACATGTTTTGTAAATACAAAAACGAATTTCGTGTTTTTGGGTTACTAAAATCTGTATCAGGAGTTTATTCAGAGAGATAATCGACTTGCAGGGTTGATTTTTTTCTCTAAATTTATCACCGGAAAAACTCTAAATTACATAACACGATGAATAATTCCGTTACAAAAGCTGCAGATAATATTCGAATTTTAGCAGCCTCCATGGTAGAGAAAGCAAAATCCGGTCATCCGGGTGGTGCAATGGGGGGGGCTGACTTTGTTAGTGTCCTCTATTCTGAATTTCTTCGTTATGATCCCAATGACCTGAGTTGGGCACACCGTGATCGTTTCTTTATGGATCCGGGACATATGTCTCCAATGCTCTATTCCGTATTGGCATTAGCCGGACAATTCAGTCTTGACGACCTTAAAAGTTTCCGTCAATGGGGAAGCGTAACTCCCGGACATCCGGAAGTGGACGTATTACGCGGAATTGAAAACACATCAGGACCACTGGGACAAGGACACACAATGGCTGTTGGAGCAGCAATTGCTGAACGTTTTCTGACAGCTCGTTTTGGGGAATGGATGGCACACAAAACCTATGCATTCATTTCAGACGGAGGTGTTCAGGAAGAGATTTCTCAGGGGGCAGGCCGTATTGCGGGCTTCCTTGGACTCAGCAATCTGATCATGTTCTATGATTCTAATGATATACAGCTCTCTACTAAGGTTTGTCAGGTAACATCCGAAGATGTTGCCATGAAATACCAGTCTTGGAACTGGAAAGTAATCACCATTAAAGGAAATGATGCTGACCAGATCAGACAAGCTCTTATTGAAGCTAATAAAGAAACTGAACGCCCTACCATTATCATCGGTAAGACTTCAATGGGTAAAGGAGCAGTCGCTGAAGACGGCAGCAGCTTCGAAGGACGTACCTCTACACACGGACAACCTCTGTCGGCAGGTGGTGCATCTTTTGCAAAAACAATCGCCAACCTTGGTGGTGATCCTGAAAATCCTTTCCAATTCTTCCCCGAAGCCGAAGAACTTTTTGCAAAACGTCGTGAAGAATTAGTCAAGTTGGCAGAGCAACGTCATGCAGAAGAGAGTGCGTGGGCTGATGCAAACCCTGAATTGGCAGCTAAACTGGATAAATTCTTCGAAGGTGAAGCTCCTGAACTTGACTATTCCAAGATTGCGCAGAAATCAAATATTGCAACCCGTGCTGCTTCAGCTACAGTACTTTCTGCTTTTGCTGACAGCGTTGAAAATATGATTGTTGCTTCGGCTGACTTATCAGATTCTGATAAAACCGATGCATTCCTGAAGAAAACAAAAGCATTCGTGAAAGGTGACTTCTCCGGAGCTTTCTTTCAGGCAGGTGTTTGCGAGCTGACAATGGCATGTATCATGAACGGTATGGCATTGCATGGCGGCGTTATCCCGGCTTGTGGTACTTTCTTTGTTTTCAGTGACTACATGAAACCAGCAATTCGTCTTGCAGCATTAATGGAACTTCCCGTTAAATATATCTGGACTCACGATGCATTCCGTGTTGGAGAAGATGGTCCTACCCATCAACCGGTAGAACAGGAAGCTCAGATTCGCCTTATGGAGCAGTTGAAAAACCATAGCGGTGAAAACTCAATGCTTGTTCTTCGTCCTGCTGATGCCGCAGAAGCTACTGTCG
The DNA here is from genome assembly GCA_030706665.1 of Bacteroidota bacterium. Classification (GTDB taxonomy): domain Bacteria; phylum Bacteroidota; class Bacteroidia; order Bacteroidales; family Prolixibacteraceae; genus JAUZOB01. The sequence goes on along the minus strand of JAUZOB010000308.1, from coordinate 1,625 downwards.
CATGGAAATTAGCTATGGAAAATACTGACAGCCCAACCGGTCTTATCTTATCTCGTCAGAACATCAAAGATCTTCCTGCTAAATCTTCACGTTATGATGAAGCTCTTCAAGCAGAAAAAGGCGCTTATACTGTTATCGAGTGCGAGGGAACTCCTGATGTGATTCTTGTTGGTAACGGTTCCGAAGTAGCAACACTGGTTGAAGGTGCAGCTCTTTTGGCAGCACAGGACAATTTGAAAGTTCGTGTTGTTTCTGCTCCTTCTGAAGGATTATTCCGCAACCAGCCTGCAGAATACCAGAAAGCAGTACTTCCGAACAGTGTACCGAAATTTGGATTAACTGCCGGACTACCTGTTACTGTACGTGGATTAGTCGGTACTTCCGGTGCCGTTTGGGGAATGAATTCATTCGGATTCTCAGCTCCGTATACTGTACTCGACGAACAGCTGGGATTCACACCAAAGAATGTTTACTGTCAGGTAAAAGCGTTCTTGGGAGCAGAATGTACTGCAAACGTATAATGACTTAGATATTTTTAAATACTAGTCCTTTCAAGAGGCTGTCCAGCAAAGACAGCCTCTTTCTTTTTATTAAAATACAACTTCTACATATTTGATTTTTCACCCTACAGACATCACATTTAAAATAATCGACCCAATGATTTTCTTATTTTCAATAAAATTATTGGTAATGTCCACAAGCCTGTACCTAGCCTAAAAGGATTTTAATAAATTGAATAAGACAAAATAATCAGACTCGAATTAATCAATTTTGCCCTATTTGAAAAGATTAGGAACTATTCTTTTCCCAATTTCGCACTTAGAAGGCTGAGTATCCAAAATATTCGAACGATAGAGCAAATATAATCCAATACAAATTCTGAATAGTATCTTCAAAATACATCCGCAATCAGATGGATAAAAATGATGATTCTCTTTGATAAATGCCCCATGGGTATTATTTTCGGCAAAACATGATACGACTATGGATGTAAAGATCGAACCATCCTGGAAAGAAAGACTTAAGGAAGAATTTGATGAATCCTATTTCATTGAATTAACTGATTTTGTAAGAAGCGAATATAAAAAGCACACGATCTATCCTCCGGGTCGTCTTATTTTCAATGCTTTTGAGCGGTGCCCCTTTGATAAAGTAAAAGTTGTAATTCTGGGACAGGATCCATATCATGGACAGGGACAGGCTCACGGGCTTTGCTTCTCTGTAAACAACGGAATTGAACTTCCCCCCAGCCTTATCAACATTTATAAAGAATTACAATCTGATTTAAACATTCCAATGGGATCTTCAGGAGACTTGGGTCGATGGGCAGAACAGGGAGTTCTGTTGCTAAACGCGACTCTAACAGTAAGAGCTCACCAGGCAGGATCGCATCAAAATAAGGGATGGGAAAGATTTACCGATGCGGCAATTGAAAAACTGTCACGAGAAAGAGAAAATCTGGTATATATCCTCTGGGGGAGTTATGCACAACAGAAAGGTGCAAGAATTGATGCTTCGCGGAATCTTGTTTTAAAATCGCCTCATCCCTCTCCTTTTTCAGCTGACCGGGGATTCTTCGGATGTAAACATTTTAGTAAAACAAATCAATTCTTAGTTTCACACGG
>JAUZOB010000307.1 GCA_030706665.1 Bacteroidota bacterium | reverse complement strand
TTTTGTAAAAAACATTGCATAGCAGCAAATCCCCCAAATCTCGTCATTTCAAAATTTATAACCGGACTCAAATACCCATCACTTAAAAAAAACAGCAGAGGATAAATGATTAGATCCGTTCGTCCAAATGCTCCTTTGTTGATCTTCAAAAAATGATTTAAACTGTTCATTCCCACAGGGAACTCGGTGTATTTCCAGACTCTACGCAACAAAGTATATTTCACCGATTGCGCAATACCCACCCGTGAAGCAAAGGTATTTCGGCAAGTTATCTGTGCTGCGCTCGCTTTTTTCTTATCTCGTCGAGGCAAACTTCGACAAACCAATTTCCCTCCTACTTCATATAGACAAAGGTCTCCGACAATACCGGTCAGACTGCCAATTGTATTATTTTTTACTCGCATTTTCTCAACTTTTTTAGTTTATCAGGTAAAGGTACAAGGAAAACAAAAGCAAAATATGCACTCAAATTCAATAGGTTACGCATGTCCGCAATTGACATCACAATACACCATTTTACTACTGCAAATTTTTCTGAATGAAAAATCATTCTATTCGAACCGCCACAACACCTTATCATCTATATAGCAAAGCCCTATTTAGCAAGTATCTCAACAAGGATTCATGCATGCTCCAAACATCATTTCGACGAACGAACCACGACTGAACCACGTCTAAAGGACGAACGAAATAAGGTGTTGTTCTCTTATTGATATAGCGTAGTTTTATTATTGGCAAGTCAATATTCCTTTGATATTCTGGCAGCATCCATTCCTAAAGCCTGTGCACATTCTTGTGAAGTCATATCAAAATCAGGATACAATAGAATTTTGCAACGATGATCCGTCATCTCCGATTATCGTAGATCAAGCAGAATAAACAATTTCTGTACGTCACCTCAGAGCAAAAAGAAAGCTGTCGCAAAAACAAATCCTGATTTTATTTCTTTCAGAATTGCTTTTACGACAGCTTTCAACTTACGGAATTTCCTCGCGGAAGATTCTTCCTATTTTGTTATATCGCCTCAGATTCGTACAGAAAATGCCTTACGAACCATTGAGGAAAGAGCTAATTGATTTACGAATTCAATCCTTCAACGGACTAGGACAAAGTCAAAATTCCCCGTTTACAAAATGCAGATCAGAATGCTGATCGCGAAATTATAATACTAGAATTGATTCTACGTTCTCCTGTCCTACCCTGATTGCTTCGATATTTCCGGGAATCGACTTATGATGTCGTTCCGGCAATGATTTTTTCAGTCCCTTTTCAATACTGTCAAGCTCGATAACAGGTTTCAATTTAAGATAAGCCCCGAGCACAATCATATTAAAAGTTTTCGGATTTCCGGATTCCGCTGCCAGGCGGGTTCCTTCTATCTTATAGATTTTGATGTCCTTACGGGCAGGTTCATGTACAATCCCATTGGGATCATAAAGCAGGATACCTCCCGGTTTTACTGATTTCTCAAATTTATCGAGTGACTGTTGATTCAATATAATCGCTGTATCGTAATGATGCAGGACCGGCGAGCTAATACGGGTGTCGCTCAGAATAACAGTTACGTTGGCTGTTCCGCCTCTCATTTCAGGACCATATGAAGGGAACCATGAAACTTCTTTATTCTGCATTATACCTGAATAAGCAAGGATTTTACCCATCGAGAGTACTCCCTGGCCCCCAAAACCTGCAATTATTATTTCTTCGGTCATGATTCAAAATTTAATCCGTTGACTACTTAAAACTTTCAGGACTTTCTTTCTCAGAATCCTTCATATCTCCCAGTGGATAATAGGGGAACATATTCTTTTCCATCCAACAATTCGCTTCTACTGCATCAACTTTCCATCCGGAGTTACAGGTCGAAACGACTTCGACGAAAGAGGTCCCTTTCTTATTCCCGACATTCTCAAATGCTTTGAGAATCGCTTTTTTACATTTCCGTACAGCAGCCGGAGTTTGAACGGACTGACGGGTAACATAAGAAGTCCCGGGGAGTTGTGCAATCAACTCGGTAATTTTCATCGGATAGCCATTCAAATTAACGTCACGGCCATATGGAGTGGTTGCAGTCTTTTGTCCCACCAATGTTGTTGGAGCCATCTGTCCACCGGTCATTCCATAAATCGCATTGTTGACAAAGATTACCACAATATTCTCACCGCGGTTACAGGCATGCAGAATTTCTCCCGCACCAATCGATGCAAGGTCACCATCTCCCTGATAGGTAAACACGTATTTATCGGGATTTACACGAACCACACCGGTCGCAATTGCAGGAGCACGTCCGTGTGCAGCTTCAATCCAGTCGATGTCAATATAGTTGTATGCAAGGACAGAACAACCAACAGGAGATACCCCGATGGTCTTATCCTGTATATTCAACTCTTCAATGACTTCTGCCACCAATTTATGAATAACACCATGGCTACATCCCGGACAATAATGCATCACATTATCAGTTAGGACATGGCTCTTTTGGTATACCAGATTTTCCGGTTTGATAATATCTTTTACATCCATGACTTATTCTCCGATCAACTTTTGTTTCAATGCATCAAATACTTCTTCAGGAGTATGAATTACTCCGCCATAACGTCCAAAATGTTCTACGGGCACTTTTCCGTTGACAGCCAGTCGAACATCTTCAACCATTTGCCCGGCGTTCATTTCAACACTCAAAAAGCCTTTAACAGTCCCTGCCAGCTCGCGAATAATCGGAGTAGGAAACGGGAATAGGGTAATCGGACGAAGAAGACCAACTTTCAATCCTTTAGAACGGGCGATTTCGACCGTCTTTTGGCAAATTCGGGCTGATGATCCGAAAGCTACAAGAATATATTCTGCATCCTCACAATCAAACATTTCATAACGGACTTCTTTTGCTTCCATTTCACGATACTTCGCCTGGAACCGAAGGTTGTTCTTTTCCATTCCATAAGGATCAAGTTCCAGAGAAGTTGAGATATGACGTTCCCGCCCTGCTTTTCCCAAACAAGCCCAGCTTCCGCTGATTTCCTGTATTTGTTCTGCAGTCCATCGGGGTTTATACTCGCCCAGTTCTACTTTCTCCATCATTTGACCGATTACACCATCGGAAAGGATTATGGCCGGATTCTTGTATTTGAAGGCCAGTTCAAAGCCCAGCTCTACAAAGTCGTACATTTCCTGAACGGATGCAGGTGCCAACACGATAAGTTTATAATCACCATGTCCGCCACCTTTGCAGGTCTGAAAATAATCAGCCTGAGAAGGCTGGATTGTTCCGAGTCCGGGACCACCGCGTTGAACATTTACAATCAGACAAGGAAGTTCTGCTCCTGCCAGATATGATATTCCTTCAGCCATTAGACTAATACCGGGGCTTGAAGAGGATGTCATGACTTTTTTACCAGTTGATGCTGCTCCATAAAGCATGTTGATTGAAGCAGTCTCACTTTCAGCCTGAAGTACAACCATTCCTGTTTCTTCCCAGGGACGGCGAATCGCTAATGTTTCCAGCACTTCTGACTGAGGAGTAATCGGATAACCGAAATATCCGTCGCATCCGCAACGGATCGCAGCTTCGGCGATTACCTCATTACCTTTCATTAATCTTACATCACCCATTACAAAATTGTTTAAGATTGTTAAGAATTAAACCTTTATTAGACCCTGACCCGATAAACGGTGATGCAGGAATCCGGACAGACAAGGGCACAGCTCATACAACCGGTGCAAGCATCCGGATTTTGCATGTGCGAATAATTGTACCCCTTGCTGTTTACCTCTCTGGCAAGGCTTAATACATCTTGCGGACAGGCTACCACACAAAGATTACACCCTTTGCAGGTCTCCTTGTCAACAACAACAGCTCCTTTAACTTTTGCCATTTTATCTATTTTTAGACCTTATAATTTCTATTCGCTTCCTTTAACGGGAAAATCATGATGAAATTGTATCAATCGTTTTTCCAGGTCCCCGAATTGTTCAGGTTGTACATGCGAAACACATGCCCTCAACCCTTCTCGATCGCTTCCTGTATTCCCTAAAGTAATAGCG
>JAUZOB010000306.1 GCA_030706665.1 Bacteroidota bacterium | reverse complement strand
TTCGTCTATTAACTGACTTATTAAAGAATGCTGACGATAAATGTCGATTAATAAGTGACTTTCCAAAATTGTGGTTTTTAGTGACGACAAATTTAAAGATTTTCTGTAGAAATATTTAGAAAACAAAAGATATCCTCCGACAGCATATTATATAGAAGGACGATGTGCCGAATGTGCTTCTATTTTTAGGGATGCTCTGCCGCTTTTATTTTTACAGCTAAATATATTTTCCAAATAAATGATTTGATATATACAGATAAGTACATACATTGTACCCATTAATTGATTCAAGAACATTCACGGTATGAAATTTGTTTCTTGAAGGAAATTATTGAGTTGCAAGAATGAGGTTAAAATGATAATATGAGAAAGTTAATTTTATTACTCTCTGTTTTGGGAATTGTATTTGCCGGAAGTTGTAGCGGGACCACAAAAAACAAAGAGAATACAGGAAAGGATACAACGGAAAAGAGCGAAGCGATCCATCTTACGAAGAAGGATTTTATAGATAGGGTGATGGACTTCGAAAAGAATAAAGAGACATGGGTTTACAAAGGAGACAAGCCTTGCGTGATTGATTTCTATGCGGACTGGTGCCCTCCCTGCCGAATGGCATCGCCCATCCTTGAAGAGCTGGCCAAAGAATATAAAGGGAAAATCTATGTCTATAAAATCAATGTAGATCAGGAACAGGAGTTGGCGGCCATGTTCGGGATCCAGGGAATACCGGCATTTCTTTATTGTCCGATGAAAGGGAACCCGACGATGAATTCCGGGATCGGACAGAGCAAAGAGGAAACGAAAGATATGTTTAAAAAGAACATAGATTCGATTCTGCTGAAGTAAATTAATCTTTATGATCCGGAGGATCGTTGGTCGAAAAAGAATAGAAGATAGGAAGCGATTTCTTCATTCCGGCATAAGATGTGATGCCGAATTATTCAAACAACAATCGTTTTCCCCGTGATTCTTCGTTAAAGGTGCCTTGATGGTAAACCAGATTTCCGTTCACCCAGGTATGGGTAATCTGATGAGAGAATGTAGTTCCTTCGAAAGGAGACCATTTGCATTTGTAGAAGATATTATCAGGTTCTACGGTCCATGAAGCTGACGGATCAATCAATACAAGGTCGGCATGATATCCTTCTCGTATAAATCCGCGTTTTTCTACCCGGAATAGTTCGGAAGGGGCATGACACATTTTGCGGATCACCTCTTCGACCGGGAATTCACCTTTACGGCTCAACTCGAGCATTGTAACCAGCGAATGTTGCACCAGCGGCCCGCCTGAAGGAGCTTTGAAATAGGTATTTGTCTTTTCTTCGATGGTATGCGGAGCATGATCGGTTGCTACCACATCAATACGATCAGTACGGAGAGCTTCGAGCAATCCCTGACGATCTGATTCAGCTTTAATGGAAGGATTCCATTTAATCCGCGTTCCATACTTTGCGTAATCCTGATCGTTAAACCAAAGGTGATGAACGCAGACTTCTGCCGTTATCTTTTTATCTTTCACATTTCCGGGAGCAAAAAGCTCCATCTCACGTGCAGATGAAAGATGAAGAATATGAAGTCGGGTGTTAAATCTGGAAGCTAACTCAATGGCTTTGGCCGAAGAACGATAACAGGCTTCCGCGGTCCGGATCAGAGGATGGGCCGAGATCGGCACATCTTCGCCGTATTGTGATTTATAGTATTCAATATTTTTGCGGATGATTTCCTCATCTTCGTTATGAGTGGCAATCAGAAGTGAGGAATTGCGGAACAATTCGGACAGTACCTCTTCTTTATCGACCAACATGTTGCCGGTTGAAGAACCCATAAATACTTTCACTCCGCATACTTTGCGCGGATCAGTACGAAGCACTTCATCCAGATTGTCATTAGAGGCACCCATGTAAAACGAATAATTGGCAAGCGAAACATCCGAGGCTCTCTTGTATTTATCTTCGAGTAACTGCAATGTCAGAGTCTGAGGATTTGTATTCGGCATTTCCATATACGAAGTAACTCCTCCGGCAACTGCCGCTTTTGCTTCGGTATAAATTTCTCCTTTATGGGTGAGTCCGGGTTCCCGAAAATGAACCTGATCGTCAATAACTCCCGGGATCAACCATTTTCCTGTCGCATCGATAAGCTCTGAATTCTCTTTCTCAATTTGAGTGAACTCTCCTTTTACGATTGATTCGATTTTCCCATCAACAATGCTGACACTTCCGGTAAAGCGTTGTCCTTCATTGATAATTTCGGCATTTTGGATGATCTGCTTTTTCATCTCTTGACTATATTTAGAAAATGGTTTTCTGGAATTAACACTGATATCCCGGTTTTACACCAGGAAAACATTTTGAGCGTCGGGCTTATTATTCGATTCTTTTGTACTTCTTGAAAAAGCTTTGAATGCTCATCTTTAATACACCCCACAATGCTTCATTGAATATCCCTCCGCTCATTTTGGATGCTCCTTCTTTACGATCGGTAAAGACTATCGGGACTTCAACCAATTTGTAGCCGAACTTCCAGGCCATGAATTTCATCTCGATCTGAAATCCATATCCTTTAAGATCTATATCGTCAAAATTAATTGACTGAAGGACTTTGCGGGTATAACAGATAAAACCTGCGGTTGTATCCATGATCTTCATGCCGGTGACATTCCTTACATACATCGAAGCACAGTATGACATTAAGACCCGGCCAAGCGGCCAGTTGATCACATTGATCCCGGTAATATACCGTGACCCGATTGCAACGTCTGCACCATCCTCATGACAGGCCTTGTGCAAGCGGGGCAAATCTTTTGGGTCGTGCGAAAAATCAGCATCCATCTCCATGATGTAACTGTAATCTCGCTCTAAGGCCCATTTGAATCCGGCAATATAGGCCGTTCCCAAGCCAAGCTTCCCGATCCTTTTTAGGAGGTGAACTCTTTCCGGAAACTCTTCCATTAGCTTTTCAACAATCAATGGCGTGCCATCAGGAGAATTATCATCAATAATAAGGATATCGAAAAGATGTTCCAATGACATAACTGTGCGGATCATCTTCTCGATGTTCTCTTTTTCGTTGTATGTGGGAATCAGAACGATACTATCGGTCACAGTTTTAATTTTAAAATTTATATTCCGTATATCTGACTTAAGCGTAAATAAAGATATATCATATCTTTACGTAAGGTCTGTTTCTGCTGCTAAAGTAAGCATTTTTGCCGGACGGAGGTTTATCGGGCGGGGATGATTTTCAGACTGATTTGCAGTGGCTTCTGATCAGCTGCCTGATTGATGTGCTGTTTAAAGCTGAAGTGTTTATCACATAGAGGTTGTTTTGACAAAAAGATCCGCAAAAAATTCAATAGAATCGGACTACTCCGGGTATAAGTTTGAATATAAAGATTCAATATGACACTATACTAACAAGTAAACCGCACTATACTTCGTTCGTGGTTTAGACGTGGTTCAGATATGGTTTGTTCGACGAAATGATATTTAGACCTTGACGGAAGGAACTGTCAGCGTCGTTTCAAATAGGGTGTTGCAATGGCGGAGTAATAGAGAAGTAGAACAGATGTGCCGTGCTGAAGTTTGTCAAATGCGGTAGCCTCGGATAAAGGTGGTGAAAGCAATTTACTTTTTATGTTGGAGGATGCGAAAATCTGTTTTGGCTATTTTGTTCTATAAATCGGAAAAGGAGTTTTCCTTTCGCGGAGACGATATTACCCACAATTTGATTTGCATAATTATATGAATACAGCCACATAAGCAGAATACCCGTGTTTTATAGGGCCTCTTTTTCCCCTTGTGTTTCCAGAGAATCATCGGAATACTTTTGAGTGTTATAATTTCTGGTTTTCTCTTTTTTGTTTTGTGAATAGTTGAAAACATCAAAGCAAAAAGGAATGATATTTGAAAAAGCCCTTAATGTTAACAGAGAAGGTTAAAATTTTTTCGGCTTGAAACCAGGGTGTTAAGGCTGGGAGATAGAAAAAGGGAGAAAAAAGGGGATAAAAAGTTTGGAGGGATAGGGTTAAGCGACTACTTTTGCAACCGCTTTTAAG
>JAUZOB010000305.1 GCA_030706665.1 Bacteroidota bacterium | reverse complement strand
CTGTTGCCACTGTTGCAGTTAACGGTGCCCGGAATGCCTCTATCCTGGCTGTTCAAATGCTTGCACTGGGAGACGAATCCCTCATGAAACGCTTTATTCAATTTAAGGAAGACCTGAAAGGGAAAATCGTCAAAGCCAATAGTGAATTGGCCGAAATCAAATTCAAATTCAAAACAAATTAAGATATTCATTGTTTTCACCCAAAGGGAAACAATAATTTCCGTAAATTCGCCAAAGAGGTATAGCTGTCAGCAAACAGCTGTACCTCTTTTTGTTTATATAGAATCTTGGACAATCTTGTCTACATCGACTGGGGTCTGTCATCTTCCCGGTTCTCCGAACCGTCCTTTATAACTCAGGGCAAAAACCGGATTTTTATCCCTTTCAGAAAAGCTATTCCCCGAAAAACATACAAGAGACATACTTCCCTCCCTACTTTTTATCTCAGAAAAAGCAGATACGGAAACAGTATTTTGGCGGAAATAATAACCCGAACGCTCTTTCTATTCCTCTGCATAATGATCTCATTAAACGCCTTTTCTCAAACCGTTCAGGAAGAAACACATGAAGAAGAATCATTGCAGGAACTGGCAGAATATCTTTCCGCTCAGGAATCCGGACTAAGCAATACAGATATTCTTGAAGACCTGGAATACTACAGATTACACCCACTAAATCTGAATACAGCCGGGGCTACCGATTTGCAAAAGCTACATCTTCTCAATGAACTTCAGATTGCCTTCTTACTTAAACAACGCGAATTATACGGTCAATTCAGGATGCCTCAGGAATTAAATCTGATCGAAGGATTTGATTCACTTCTTGTAAAAAGACTCTTGCTTTTCACCCAACTTGGACCACTCAAACAATATCCCCTCTTTTCATTCAAGACACTCGATTTCGCACAACATGAAGTTATAGTCAAATCCGGAATGGTCTTCCCCAGACGAAAAGGATTCATGAATCTTGCAAAAGGAAGAGCTTATCCCGGTCCTCAACAAGATGGCTATATAAGATGGGTTGTCCGTTCCGATGACAGATTCTCTGCGGGAATTACTGCACAAAACGATGCAGGAGAACCCTTCTTCTCATCCCCTAATCAGAAAGGATTCGACTTTTACTCATTCCACCTTTGGGCAAAACCTGATAAATTGATAGAGAGTTTCTGCATCGGCGATTATAAGATCTCCACCGGATTAGGATTGTGTTTGGGATCGGGATTTGCACTTCAAAAATCTTCTCAGTCTGTAAACATTCCTTTTGGAGCTAACGGACTGAGGCCTTATCATTCCTCTGATGAAAATCAATTTTACCGAGGAGCAGCCGTAGTTTTGCATTGGTCAGATTTGCATCTTAGCCTTTTCTCTTCATTTAAAGACATTGATGGCACGCTGCATTCTGACAAAGGCACAAACCAGCCTTATCTTTCTGCCTTACCGACTGACGGGCTTCACCGGACTGCCGGAGAGTTAAAATCGAGACATACCACCGACGAAATGGTATCAGGCCTCTTACTATCTTACCAGAGAAACAATCTCTCGTTCGGATTGAATTTCATCTCTCTTAATCTTCAATATCCCCTTCTCCCCGACACCCTGGGTTACAATCGCTATTATTTCAGAGGAAAAAGAAATTACAATCTGAGTGGAGAAGTTCACTGGATCTACCGAAAGATGGTACTTGCCGGTGAAGTTGCATTGAGTAAATCGGGAGGGATCGGAGCAATTCAACAAATATCATATTTCCCTTCACAGCAAATTTCATTTGCAATGATACTACGGCATTATGATCGTGATTTCAACTCCATCAGAGGAAACTCCTTCGCAGCCTCATCTCACAACCGAAATGAAACAGGACTCTATACCGGAGCAGAAATACTGCCTTTTCCAAAGATAAAATTCAACCTTTGGCTCGATGAATTCAAATTTCCCGGAATCAGTTACCGAACCTCTTCTTCAACCAACGGATACGAAACCTTTTTTAGCGCCGAATATACCGGCATTAAAAACCTGCTTCTCAATTTTAGAACCGAACAAAATAAAAAAGAGCTTGAAATGAAGGACGATCAGAATAAGAAACTACTGGTACCGGTTCGAACGACCAGATATCGTTTAACGGGAGATCTTTCAATGGGTTCAGGGATCTCACTCAAATCAAGGATTGAAAGTTGCTTTTATAAGGCTCTCTCTCATGAAACCGGCTGGCTATTCCTTCAAGATCTGAATTGGGCTCCTTCCTCTTCAAAGTTCAATGTATGGTACCGAACCGGCTGGTTTAACACTCCAAGTTACAATTCCAGAATCTATGCATCCGAGCATGATTTACTCTATTCATTCAGCATTCCTGCTTTTTATGGGAAAGGAATGAGATTCGCCTCCACCGTCCGATATCGTTTATCAAAAAAAACAGATTTGCGTATCAAACTTTCACGCACACAGCGACTGGATAATCTTCACCCCGGTTCAGGATATGATGAAATAAATGCAAATCACATCGATGAATTAAAAATACAAATAAGATTAAAACTCTAAATCTTATGATAAAAAATACTCTCCTCACACAACAATCACAAACAAATTAATAAGATCAACACCTCGATAGGTATTATTACTGATTTTTTTCGCGTCGTATAAATTTTTTAACCGAAATGCATAGTTTCAATCAGTTATTTATAATTTTGCATGGGAATTTATTTACCGGTGGGGGAGAAATGGCCGGGAACGTAATCTGTGGCATTAATAAAATTGAGTGTGGAAAACCTATTTGACGACATACGTCCTTATAACAATGAAGAAATCAATGGTGTACTGAATGAGCTCACCAGGGATCCGGAATTTGAGCCTATCCTATATCACATCTTCAAAGAAGAAAAAATTGTCGAAGCAGTAAAAGCTGACCTAAATAAGCTTACTTCAATCATTGATTTTCAGGTAAAGTTTATGTATCCTTTAATTAAGGATATTCTCGTGAAGAGCACCGACGGAGTTTTTTGTACCGGCATTGAAAATCTGGAAAAAGACAAAAATTATCTTTTTATATCTAATCATCGTGACATCATATTGGATTCAGCTTTTATGAATATGCTGATGCATGATGAAGGGTTAAAAACGACCGAAATTGCAATCGGCAGTAATCTCCTCATCTCCGATTGGATTACCCGAATTGTCAGAACCAACAGAGCGTTTATCGTCAAACGTAATATTCCTATCAAGCAGATGCTTGAGGCTTCACGCAAATTATCAGCTTACATTCGGAACACTATCACTGTCAATGACCGCTCGGTATGGATTGCTCAACGCGAAGGCCGCACAAAAGATGGCAATGATCAAACGCAGGTTGCACTTCTTAAAATGATCAACGTAAGCAACAAAAAATCTTTCGCTGAAGGATTCAAGGATTTACATGTCGTGCCGCTTTCAATATCTTACGAGATTGAGCCATGTGGAAATGAGAAAGTATTAGAACTACTGCTCAGAAGCGAAGATTCATGTTTTCAGAAAACACCGAAAGATGACATGCTTGCGATGGCCGGCGGACTGAAAAATGCAAAAGGGAAAGTAAACTTTTCTTTTGGCAAACCCATCAGCGGTGATCTGTTAAAAGAGATTGAAACCAAATGTCACGGACTGAATGAACGGCTTAACGCTTTGGCATCGCATATAGACCAAAATATTTATTCCAACTATAAACTTTGGCCGAATAATTACATCGCTTACGATATTCACAACAAAACCACGAAATACTTTGATCTGGGGGAATACACACAGGAACAAAAAGAAGCGTTTCTTGATCTGATGAATACCCGGCTTGAGCTTTTGGGCGATCGCAAAGAAGCAGGAATTCCACTTTGGATGAACATGTATGCCTATCCGGTTACGAATCACGAGAACACTTTAGCCTAAGAATATGGATCCCGACCAAAAGACCATTATATGGGATTGGAGCGGGACCCTTCTCGATGACATTCATCTTTCGATGAATGCTATAAATGTGGTTCTTAAAAAAAGGACTCTTCCGCTGCTCAACATCGATCGTTATCGAAATATCTTCGGATTTCCGATT
>JAUZOB010000304.1 GCA_030706665.1 Bacteroidota bacterium | reverse complement strand
GGAAGAGTCTCGAACCGATTCGAGATCTTTTACGACAGAAGAAATATAGCGAAGCAGATAATTTGGCTTCGCAGACTCTGACCGGCATTACTAATGAGGTGATGGGATCAACTTATGGTGACTTCGGAGCTCAACAAACGATGGGCGATTTATTTGTAAAAGTGAGCCAAAATGGAGATGTTAAGAATTACAGAAGGGAGTTGGATCTTACTAATTCTATTGCTCGTGTGTCTTATATCGCAGGCAATGTGATGCATAAAAGGAGCTTTTTCGCTTCTTATCCAAAAAGAGTCTTAGTCTTTCGGTTTGAAAATAATGCTCCTGCCGGAACAGATTATCAAATTGCGTTTAAGTCCCCTCATCAAAAGATTTCGGAGACATTCGTAAATCATGAATATGCATTCACGGGGAATGTCTCTGACAACGGAATGGAATTTGAGAGCAGAGTTCAGATTCGGGCCGGTAAAGGGAAAGTTTCTTTTAGTGATGGGAAGATACAGGTTAAAGGTACTAAAGATCTGGTTCTGATTCTGACAGCTCAAACGGAGTATCAAAATCATTACCCTGATTACCGAGGGAATAATTATAAGAGAGGAAATGCGGAAGTACTGTCAAGAATAGAAGGCGTGTCGTATGAACAGCTTTTGTCCGAGCATCAGCATGATTATAAGAATTTGTTTAACAGAGTCAATCTGAGTTTGGGGAAGGGTGAAAACAATAATCTTCCTACTGATGAAAGACTGATTGCTTATAGTAAGGGCGCAGTTGATCCTGAATTTGAAGCTTTATATTTTCAGTATTCGCGATACCTGATGATTAGCAGTTCCCGTCCCGGGACCATGCCAATGCACCTGCAGGGAAAATGGAACAATTCAGTAAATCCTCCCTGGGCGTGCGATTATCATACTAATATCAATGTCCAGATGATTTATTGGCCGGCAGAAGTGACTAACCTTTCCGAATGTCATCTTCCACTTGTTGATTTTACTTCGTCGTTGGTTGAGCCTGGAACAAAGGCTGCATGGGAATTTTTTCATTGTAAAGGCTGGATCACCAATACCATGACGAATCCTTTCGGGTTTACTTCTCCCGGATGGGGATTCCCGTGGGGATTTTATCCTGCCGGGGGAGCATGGCTTTGTCAGCATCTCTGGGAACATTATGCTTTTACGGGAGATCTGGACTTTTTAAAGAATAAAGCTTATCCGGTGATGAAACAAGCTGCTTTGTTCTGGATGGATTACCTGACAAAAGACGAGAATGGAGAATTGGTTTCTACTCCCTCTTATTCTCCGGAACAGGGAGGAATCTCCGGTGGGGCGTCGATGGATCATGAGATTGCCTGGGATCTGATGAATAATTGTGTGAAAGCTTGTAATACACTTAATATCGATAAGAAATTTGCTGACAAAGTAGGAGCGATCCGTGATCAGATATGTAAACCTAAAATTGGACGGTGGGGACAATTACAAGAGTGGAAAGAAGATATTGATGATTCAACCAATCATCATCGTCATGTGTCGCATCTTTTTGCTTTATATCCCGGATCTCAGATCACTCCGAATACAACACCTGAGTTGGCAAAGGCTGCAATGAAAAGCTTATTGGCCAGAGGAGATGAAGGTACCGGATGGTCGCTTGCCTGGAAGATTAATTTTTGGGCTCGTTTGAAGGACGGAGATCATGCCTATAAGATGTTGAGGTTTCTCTTAAGATCGACCGGGTCTCAGGATTTTAATTATAGTAGCGGTGGAGGGACCTATGCAAATCTGTTCTGTGCTCATCCTCCTTTTCAAATTGATGGGAATATGGGAGGTTGTGCCGGTATTGCTGAAATGCTCTTACAGTCAAATGCTGATTGTATAGAGTTGCTCCCTTCTCTACCTGCTGCCTGGAGTGAAGGTAAAATAACCGGACTCAAAGCCAGAGGCGGATTCGTTGTCGATATCGAATGGAAGCATCATAAATTAACGAAAGCACGTGTTCGGTCTCTCAATGAAAATGTTTGCATCCTTAAATATGGAAACAAACAATTATTAAAACGTATGATGAAGTCAGGACAGGAGATTGTTCTGGATTAAACTATAACTCATTTTAAAACTAAATCATGAGAAAGTGTCTTTTATTATTGCTTTTGGTATCTCTGGGTATTCAGAGTTTCTCTCAATTGCCCAAAGAGACTCCCGAACAGAAACAAAAACGAATGCAGTGGTGGACCGATGCACGGTTTGGAATGTTTATCCACTGGGGACTATATTCTCTTCCTTCTCGTCACGAGTGGGTAAAGAATGCGGAACGCTTAACAAATGCAGATTATCAAAAATACTTTGACAACTTTAATCCGGATCTTTTTGACCCTCATGAATGGGCCAAAATGGCAAAAGCTGCAGGAATGAAATATGCCGTCATTACGACTAAGCATCATGAGGGTTTCTGCCTTTTTGATTCCAAATACACGGATTATAAAGCTCCTAATACACCGGCAAATCGGGATCTGCTGAAAGAATGGGTGGAAGCGTTTAGAGCCGAAGGACTGAAGGTCGGGTTTTATTATTCATTGATTGATTGGCATCATCCTGATTTTACTATTGATGTGAATCATCCGCAACGGGTGAATTCGGACGCTGAGTATGATAAGCTGAATAAAGGGAAGAACATGAAGGTTTATCAGGAATATCTGAAAAGCCAGATACGTGAGTTGCTAACCAATTACGGGGAAGTGAGCATGCTTTGGCTTGATTTTTCATATCCCGGGAAGCATGGGAAAGGACACGAAGATTGGGATTCCGAGAATCTGTTGAAAATGGTCCGCAAGTTGCAACCGGGGATTATTGTGAACGATCGTCTTGATCTGAAGAATGTTGAAGGAGGGTGGGATTTTACGACACCTGAACAATTTAAAGTAGCAAAGTGGCCGGAAGAAAATGGGGTGCGTGTTCCCTGGGAGACCTGTCAAACCTTCTCTGGTTCATGGGGATATTACCGCGATGAAACTTCATGGAAGGATACGAAACAGTTATTAGAACTTCTCATTGAATCGGTAAGTAAAGGAGGAAATCTTTTGCTGAATGTAGGACCTACATCAAGAGGCGTTTTTGATGAACGCGCACAATCAAGGTTAAAATCTATGGGGAAATGGATGAAATTCAATAGTCGCTCGATTTACGGTTGTACGCAGGCTCCAGATGAATATTCCAAACCTGATAATTGTTTGTTGACTTATAATCCGAAAACGAAACGTTTGTATGTTCATTTGTTAGATTACCCTTTGCAGAATTTTACTCTTCCCGGTTATGAAGGGAAGGTGAAATATGCTCAGTTCTTACATGATGGATCAGAGATTAAAATCTCTCATCCGGAAGGCGCTTGGGGAAATACAGGAAACAAACAAGGGGATATTAATCTGAGTTTGCCGGTTCTCAAGCCGGATATTGAAATTCCGGTTATTGAGCTGATTTTGAATTAGACCGGTTCTTATAAACAATTGAGTCGAGCTGATAGGGATTTTCTTTCCGATATCGTTCGACTCAATTGTTTCCAATTCAGTTAAGCTTAAGCTTTTTTTTATTCTTTGAGTTTAAGCTGGTCTAGCGAAAGTTGCATTTGATTTCCTTCAGGAGAATAGGCTTCCAGTATTGTATTCGTGTCATAATTTACTACAGCCTTTTTCTTTCCATCTTCATAAAAGAACTTCCAGATTCCGGTTTCAATATCGTTTGAAAATTTACCTGTTTTAAGAACCTTCCCATTGGGGTAAAAGAATGTCCAATGTCCAATTGCCTTACCGGTTTTATATTTTCCGATTTGTTTTTCTTTCTCATTAGGATAATAGAGCTTCCACTTTCCCTGATAGCGGTCTTCTTTGAATCGACCGGTTATGTATAATTTCCCATCAGGGTAATAAACAATAGATCTCTTACATTTTACTCCATTTTTGTAGAAACTGATTTCTTTTAGATTTCCGTTAGGGTAAAATTCTTTAAAGATGCCAATTGGCTTGCTGTCTTTGTAAATGCAATCTGACATTATTTGTCCATTGTCGTGATAAGACAAATAATGACCCTCAATTTGATTTTTATCGTTAT
>JAUZOB010000303.1 GCA_030706665.1 Bacteroidota bacterium | reverse complement strand
TTTATTATTGTATTTTTGAGTTTCTCTAATTACAACTTGGTTATGGAATCTATTTTAGTTACTCGAATCGCTGATAAATTGTCTTTGAGACAGGTACAGGTGGAGAATACCGTAAAGCTTTTGGAGGGCGGAGCAACAATACCTTTCATTGCCCGCTATCGCAAAGAGCTTACCGGCAGCCTGGACGAAGTTCAGATCGGTTTAATCAAAGAATATAAAGAAAAGCTTGAAGAGGTAGAGAAGAGGAAGTTGACCATCCTGCATACGATTGAGGAACAAGGGAAGTTAACAGAAGATCTTCAGTCGAGAATAGAAACTACTTACGATTTAACAGAATTGGAGGATATTTATCTTCCCTATAAACCCAAAAGAAGAACCCGTGCTACGATTGCAAGAGAGAAAGGATTGGAGCCTCTTGCTAAAGTTATATTCAGGCAGTTTGAGCGTGATCCGGATATGAAGGCCTGTAATTATCTGAACGATCAGGTCTCTTCTACGGACGAAGCCTTAGCCGGAGCGCGGGATATCATTGCGGAGTGGATCAATGAAGATGAGAAAGCAAGGAACATTGTGCGTTCTGTTTTTAAACGAGAAGCTGTTATTCGTTCAAAAGTTGCTAAGGGAAAAGAAGAAGAGGGTGTTAAATACAAAGATTACTTTGATTGGGAAGAACCTTTGAGACGATGCCCTTCGCATCGCTTGCTCGCCATGCGTCGTGGTGAAAATGAAGGGATCCTTAAAATAACGGTCCTTCCGGAAGAAGGGACTGCTGTTGAACGTTTGAAAGGTCTGCTTGTGAAAGGGAACGGCCCCTGTCAGGAACTGGTGGGGATGGCTGTTATCGATGCCTATCGCAGACTGCTTGAACCGTCGATTGAAAATGAATTCGGCACTCTTTCGAAAGAGTCTGCTGATGTAGAAGCTATAAATGTTTTTGCGGAAAATTTGCGTCAACTATTACTGGCCGCACCGTTGGGAGAGAAGCGTGTGTTGGCCATTGATCCCGGATACCGCACGGGATGTAAGATCGTATGCCTTGATGAACAAGGGAATATGCTGCACAATGAAACGATTTTCCCTCATCCTCCTCAGATGCAGTCAGGCATGGCAGCTCGTAAAGTCGCTGCACTGGTTAGTGCTTATAAAATAGACGCGATGGCCATCGGGAATGGAACAGCCAGTAGGGAAACAGAGAAGTTTGTAAAGAATCTTCATCTTGATCATGAAGTCCTCGTTTTTGTGGTGAGCGAAGACGGAGCTTCGGTTTATTCTGCATCCAAGGTGGCACGCGATGAGTTCCCTCAATATGATGTGACGGTAAGAGGCGCGATCTCTATTGGCAGACGACTGATGGACCCTTTGGCTGAACTGGTTAAGATTGAGCCCAAAGCCATTGGGGTAGGACAATATCAACATGATGTGGATCAAAAGAAACTTCAGCAAAGCCTGGATGCGGTGGTCGAATCCTGTGTGAACCTTGTCGGTGTGAATGTTAATACTGCAAGTAAGCATTTATTGACTTACGTATCGGGACTTGGGCCCCAGCTTGCACAGAATATTGTTGATTTTCGTCGCGATAACGGACCTTTTGAATCACGGACACAACTTAAGAAGGTTTCACGGTTAGGAGAGAAAGCTTTTGAACAGAGTGCGGGTTTTCTAAGGATTCCCGGTGCTGATAATCCTTTGGATAACTCGGCTGTACACCCCGAAGCTTATTCTATTGTTGAAAAGATGGCTGGAGATCTTGGTACAACCGTTTCCGAGTTGATTCATAATGATGAGTTTCGGAAAAGAATAGATTTGACCAAATATCAGACGAAAGAAGTAGGGCTTCCGACGTTGACCGATATTATGAATGAGTTGGCAAAGCCGGGTCGTGATCCCCGTCAGTCGATTAAAGTCTTTGAATTTGCAGATGGAATCTTTTCAATTTCTGATTTGAAAGAAGGAATGATTTTGCCGGGGATTGTAACTAATATTACACGATTCGGAGTGTTTGTCGATGTCGGAGTAAAACAGGACGGACTGGTTCATATTTCGGAGATGGCAAACCGGTTTGTAACTGATCCTTCCGAAGTTGTCAAATTGCATCAGCATGTAAAGGTAAAAGTGATTGAAGTTGATGTTGATCGTAAAAGGATTCAGCTTTCTATTAAGCAAGCTCAATAGAGGGTTTGCTTCAAATCTTGTGATATCCGGGCTTTAAGGGGCTCCACAAAATTTGAGAGGAATTCTATTTCTTCAGAAGACTTGTTGTTCCCTTAAATTTTATGACTCAGAATTAACTATTGTTTGGTAATTATACCCAATGGATCAATTCAATACTTCAGAGCTTTTTATTCTGACTCATCTTTAAAATTGAAGAAGATGCCTCGTATATAATAATCATAGCTCTTATAAACTTGGCTAAAGAGGGATATAAAAAGAGGATGCTCCAAATGATTGGGGCATCCTCCTGAACTGAAAAGAGACTATCTAGTTACAGCTTAATTTCTTTTATTCTTCGTCTTCTTCGTCGATGTTTTCTTCGTTCTCAAACTCTTTTTCAAGAAAATCATCAGCTTCTTCTAATAGCTGTTCAATTAACTCCTCATTTTCAGGTTTTTCGTCTATCCAGGTTATCTCCTGGTTTTGCCAAAAGTCTTCGATATCAAAACCCACGATAAAACGCGGTTGCTCAGTATGCACGATATACAGTGATTCGGGCACCTCCTGAGAATTGTCGGCTAATAGAAATTTGGGTAACATGGCTGTCTTTATTTATATTAGTATAAAACAAAGTTAACGAATTATATTAATGGAGCCAAGAATTAAATGAAAAACTATGGCGTTTTTCGTATCGTTAAATTACTGTTTCCGGTTCTTAATCAAATTTGCTGAAGTTCTGTCATTTTATGAAATATCTCTTCCTTGGTATAGTATTCGAGTGATAATTGTAAGTGCTTTATATGTTGTGAGAACGGGTTGTATGCAGCAATATATACCGCCTTGTGGGGGAAGGATGAATAGATGTTATTGATTAAAAAATATATAGTTAAAGGGGAAATAATTGATAAAAATCGTAAATGTTTTTCTATTTTTATAGCAGACTAAGTGATTGATCATGATAAAAATATGGTTGGTAAATAACTCTTTGTGTGAGAACTTTTTAGCATCATTGCTTAATGATCATCATTTTGATATTGAGATTGTTAAGTTGACTGGTGTCAAAGAACTTACAATGGTCTTAAGCAAAGAAGAACCGGGACTGGTATTTGTCGATCGGACTACTTTGTTGCATTGTAAGAAGCTTTTCCATCTTTCCCGTCTCCAAAATAAGCAGATTTATCATCCTGTCGTTTTAGTTAATGATTCAGAATCAGTCATTTATTCAGAGACTCTGCATGAGTCTGTATTTGATTTTTCCCTGAGCTATCCTTTTAACGAAGCGGAATTTAGTGCCTTGCTAAGAGCTTCGGAATTCTTTATTTGTAATCTTACCAAATATAAAGCAGCACCGAACGATAAGAATCACTTGGAGATTAATAATGCTTTATTTCCGAAATATGGAGACGTCAGACATGACACGGTAGATAATACTAAGGCTAAGGTTGCTAATATGGATTTATACTCGGTCGATCAGTTAATCAGTAATTCCGGATTTGATGTTTTTGATCCGATCACACCACTTAGTGTGCCTTCTGATGGAAAAAATATTTCCGAAAGGAGAGATGTTGATCGTTATAAACAAGATGGAACAACTATTGGTGAAAAGATCATGAATTTTGCTGCTAATAGAACTTATCCAGGTAAGGAAGACTTGTATATATCAGATCTGAATAATGTTTCGCAAAAGGTTGGGTTATCCGAATCCGATTTGGTAAATGCTTTAATAGAGAATAGTCCTGATCTTATCTATTTTAAAGATCAGAATTGTAAATATATCAGGGCAAATCATGCCGAAGCTGAGGCTATCGGTTTTTCTGATCCTAATGATGTGATTGGAAAAGACAGTTATGATTTCCATTCCGCTGAAATTGCAGATCGAATCCGTAAAGTTGAAAATGAAATTCTTCGAACAGGAAAACCTGTGTCGGGACTGAAAGA
>JAUZOB010000302.1 GCA_030706665.1 Bacteroidota bacterium | reverse complement strand
TCATTTGCCTGTTATTTGTACAAATCCTTTTTCGTGCTTTAGAACAAGAATCTTTGTTTTTTCATTATAGGTCCATTCTCCTTCATTGCTTTTTCTTTGAGCTAAGACCTTTCCGTTCAACGTGATTTTTTTATTAATGAACGCAAGTTTTATTCTGTCCTCGCTTTTTTGCACGGTGCTGTAATACAATGAATTGTTTCCATACTTAACATCCTTTGCCCCACAAGTAGAGTTAAGTAAATGGGTTTCTCCTTTCGGCGCAAACTCAGGGAATGAATTCAAGAAGTCAAGAAAATAATAGATAGTAATAAAATGACCACTATACCACCATTGAGGGTAAGTATCACTAAGAAGAATGATATTGCTGGGTTCCAATTGATAGGTTACTAAATTCATAGTCTGAATAGACCTGTCGCGATAGCTTTTATCTCCGGTTAAATGGTATAAATCGGCTAACATTGCGGCCCAATGTGCACTGTGATCTCCCATTGTTTCGAAACATGCAATTTGTTCGCGAATTCCTTCTGCCGGTTCAAAACCTTTGGGTTTGTCAATAAATGTTTTTTCTATAAAGTTGTTCAAGCGAAGGGCAGTAGAGATACTGGCTTTTTTGTCGTGTTTGCTTGCCAGAAGATAGCGAATAAAGTCCATACAATCATAATTTGTCCGATTGGTCGTATCATTTGCAATATCTTCGTAAAATCCGAGCCATTTCAAGTCTTTTGCCGGATGCTGCATGATCCAGTTGAATGCTTTGTCCCGATTCTTTTTGAAATGATCATTGTGGTTGAATGAATCCAATTGTTCGAAAAGCTGAACAGCATAAATTGTACTACTGGTATATAATTCTTTGACTTCTTTGGTTTGCGGATTAACCCGGAAAGGCCAATTCCCTTCAGGAAATTGATTTTTTGCTAGAGTCAATGCGATTTGCTCTGAGGCGTTCAGATATCTTTTATCTCCGGTCGCTTTGTATAAGCTAAGATAAGCTGAACCCATGATGGCCGGTTTGTCGGTCATAATTGTATTGCCGTCCTGAAACCCTCCCGGCTTCCCTTGGTAGTAAGTGCTATAAGGGAGGTTGCCATACGCCCATTCTTTTGGGGTACTGTGTGCAATATTCCAATCCGCTAAGAGCCTGGCTTTTGCTAATGCCTCCGGATCTCCCGAATATTCATAGTATTTTAAGAAAGTAGAGATATAAGCAGCGTGATGAAATGCCGGATAGGATACAAAACGATCTATGGAAGCTGTAAAGGGTTCTCCGTTTCTTTGAAGATTGGCATATAAAACGTATGCAGGCAATGCTTTGCCATTTTCATCCTTTAATAACTCTTTGTCACCTTTGAACCATTTATCATGTTCGTATAGGATAAAGTTCATCCCTCTTTTAATAACTTCCTGATACGAAACAAAAGGCAATAGTTTCCCATTTGAGTCATGTTTGGGTGTTTGCTGTCCAAATAGAACGCTATGAAAACTACATGCTGAAATGATAACAGTCAAGACATAGGCTCCTTTAAAAATTTTCCCCATTTTTTAAGTTGTTAGTTTGGTTGTATTTATTGAATCTTGGGCTTGAAAAAGCCTGTCAGTTAATAATGTTCGCTAGTTTTTGGGATGCTTTGATATGATTTCAAAATTATTGAATAGCTAAAGCCAATCAATGTACAAATTGTGCTATCATTTATATAAAATGGCAGATATGCTAGAATAAAAAATGCCCGGCCTTTTGAAAAGACCGGGCATTTTTACAATTGTCTGTATATTTGGTTTGTGATATAAATCAGATAGATAAAATTTAATGTTTAGTTGGATACTCCTTGATTGTTTACAAGGAAGGTGATCTTGTAAGTCTGCCTATTAAAATAACACAGCTTTGAGTGTCGTTCGCTTGTGTAGAGAAGGCTCTTTGCAAGTGTCCGACAGACAAAGCATGTTGTATATTGGGAATGTAGTATATAGAGCCTTACTATGTTGGCATTGTTTCCCTGTTCCTTTTTGAAGCCGGTTCCAGTCTGTTGAGGACTGAGAATAGTGCGAGACTTAGATTCTCCAGTGCGAGAGGAATATTCCACTCACATTTGTCTGAGTCTTCCACATAATTGGAGATCGCACGAAGTTGCAGGAACGGGATTTTTTGTTGAAGGCAGACATAGAATACAGCTGCGCCTTCAGTTGATTCGACATCCGGATTAAATTTCTGACGGATATCCTGAATCTTCTTCTCGCTTAAATGAATAATGTTCGAGGTTATCCCATTTACTTCAGGGATGTCGTGAATGTACCGAAATCCGGGATTGATAAGAGTTCCATCGTGATATGGAAATTGATTGGGTTTAAGGAATCCCGCCTCGAAAAGGGTCTGGAAACTATCTGTTCGCTCTATGCCGAGCGCAGAGAATTGTTCCTTGACAACATTAACGACGGTACCAATTCTCAGTTTTTTCTGGTAACTACCTGCAATACCTGCATTGATTACACAATCATAGGAGTTTGAGAGAAGTATTTTGGTCAGTTTGTAAGTGACTGATATCATTCCAATCCCGCAAACCAAAACATCTAGTTGAAGGTCTCCCCATTTAAACCTTTCAAGCTTGTCATTCCCTCTTTCTAACGGAGTCAGTTCATCTTCAAATGGAACTAGCTCGAATCGTGTAGCCGTTACTAATAGCACTCTCATATTCCAACTTTTTTAATAAACGGTTGTTATCAATAAGGATTTATTTTATAATAACCTTTTTAAAATTAATACTGATTTTTTAAAAAAAGGTTATCGAATTGTTCTTTCTTTGCACTATCAAAATATTAACAACATGGAATTTTCAATACATGACAAAGAAAACGGTAATTACCGGGCGGTTGAACATTATGGGAGTGAGATTATTACCGATTTGAGCGATCATTATCGCCACATCCTGGAGCTGATTGGAGAAGATCCTGATCGTGAAGGATTGGTTAATACCCCTAAACGGGTGTCTAAATCGATGCAATTTTTGACTCAGGGATATCATATTGATCCTGAAAAATTACTTCGTTCTGCGATGTTTAAAGAAGATTATCGCCAAATGGTCATTGTAAAAGATATTGAGATTTTTTCAATGTGTGAGCATCATATGCTGCCTTTCTTTGGGAAAGCACATGTTGCTTATATCCCTAATGGATACATTACCGGACTGAGCAAGATTGCCCGTGTGGTAGATGCTTATGCTCGTCGTTTACAGGTTCAGGAACGTTTGACTACCCAGATAAAAGATTGCATCCAGAATACATTGAAACCACTGGGGGTAGCTGTTGTTATTGAAGCAAGGCATATGTGTATGATAATGCGGGGAGTGCAGAAACAGAATTCTGTTACAACAACCTCAGATTTTACCGGAGCTTTTGAAAAGATTGCCACACGCGAAGAGTTTATCCGACTGATCAGTTCAAATTTGTCCTGATCTTTTACCCTGTCTTCTTCAAATATCCCTGGATAAGAATCTGAAATTGTTTCTTATGCAGGGATTTTTGCATTATTGGCACTGTGTTTGTATTTGAATATTTATACCTCTAAAGCATAAAATCACCATGGCTGGAATCATTTTTTATCTTATTGTCGCAATTGTTGTTTTTGACTTTATTCTTGAACGCACTCTTGATTATCTGAATACGACCCGATGGTCGGAAACTCTTCCCAAAGAAGTCGAGGGAATATATGACGAAGAGAAGTATCGGCAATCGATGCAGTATGAAAAAGTCAACTATCATTTCGGAATATTGACTTCCGTCTTTAGCTTTTTGCTCCTGTCGGGAATGCTTTTAGCCGGAGGATTTGCATGGCTCGATAATTGGACAGTTGCGATAAGTCGAAATGAAATAATAAGGGCTCTCGTGTTCTTTGGGATTCTGATGTGGGCATCCGATATCCTCACGATCCCTTTTCAGTGGTATAGTACATTTCATATTGAAGAAAAGTTTGGATTTAACCGAACTACCGTAAAGACATTTATCCTTGATAAACTGAAAGGATGGGGGATTTCTGCTTTGATCGGAGGGGGACTAATGTCTCTGATTATTTGGTTTTGGAAAACTGCAGGCTCTTCTTTCTG
>JAUZOB010000301.1 GCA_030706665.1 Bacteroidota bacterium | reverse complement strand
GAGTCAGATTAATCAAACATGCGCCAAGGATTACAGCTGTTAGAAATCTATTTTTCATATCTGTAAAGATTTATTAAGATCAAAAAGAGATTTGATACTGGATCACTCCGAAATTATTATTCACTTTCGGACCTTGTTCCTGCTTAATATTATATACTGCCTGGATACGCGACCAATTATTGAAGTTGTAGTTAACTCCAAGAATGTAAATTGTTGATGCATCGGCAGTCTTTGATTTATCAGGGTCGTAAGTATCGTATTTGAAGAGTACCTGAAGTTTCTGAGGAATGATAAATGCACCTGCCTGTGCATACCATCCGTCACGCTTGGTAATTCCGTCTTTCCCATGGATATATTCGCTTTTGACTGAAAAAATATTCCAGTCATAACTTAGTTCCAGTCCGTAGCGGGAACGTTCCTGTTCTATTGGAGTTGTTTTCCCAAACACATCCCAACCATTATAAAATGATCCTCCAAAAGCGAATCCTTTGATGGGGTGAGCGACAAGACGACCTGCAATATCTTTGGCACTGTTGGCGTCCGAGGTATTGATTCCTGCACCATTGAACACACCGAAGCGATATTCGAAAAGCGGAAGATCGTTGATCTTCAAAAAACTTCCTCCAACCTGGATGCCGATGTCCCGTCCATTCTGATTTCCGATTACATCTTTTCCTCGTGCTGATAGCGCTTCAACAACCTGAGAACGATCGATCAATTCCAGTTTATTGGATGATGCAAGATTTTCAAGTGAGAAGGGAACTTTAGCCTGTCCAATGGTAAGATTAAAGTAGTCTGCTAATTTACATTCTGCATAAGCATCGAGTATTTTAGGACTTCCGGCCAGTTCGGTCTGGAAACGGATTGCCCAAATAGGAGAGATAGTCCCCTTCAGATCGATCCGTGCCCTGCGAATGTCAAATCCGCTTGCCTTGCCTTTTTCTTCCAGATTCTGATAACGAATCTGAGTATAACCCGAAAGTTGTATTTGTCTTGATGTATTAAGCGGAAAGCTTTTTTTATTGGCATCAGATTCCTGTTGTTTTATTGCTGCTTCAGCACGAACGGAATCTGCCTGTTCCTGAGTGATAACTTTGTTCGCAATCAATAAATTCAAAACATCATTCGTGTTTTGAGCTTTTCCATAAATCACGAACCCTGTTACAAGAAAGAATAAAATCAGAGTTTTTTTCATGAGTAATATAATTATATGCCAAAGATTAAAATCGTTGTTTATAACTTTACATACAAAAGTATCCACAATGTCCATCGGATTAGTGTACATTTGTATGGGATAATTCATCTTACAGTATTAAATATTTCATATTACAACCTATATTTTTAGTGTGATGGTTGAAGATGTAAATTCACTTTATGATTGTAACGGCTGTTTATTCAATACAATAAGCTGTCAATTCCTGAATCGGGATGAGTTTGAGATAATTCGGAGAACTTCCAATCAGTTGCATTTTGACAAGGGGGAGACGATCTTCAAACAGGGTGGTAAGTCGTCAAATCTGATTTTTTTGCATAAAGGGATCGTGAAGTTTAATTACAAAAACGAAACGGGAAAGAACTTCATTATGACCATTGTTTCCGGGCCGAAGTTGCTGGGAGGAGCAAATCTTTTTTTTCGGGATACCAATATCTTTTCGATTGTAGCTGTCGAAGAGTGTGATTTATGTCTGATTGATAACCGTGCCTTTAAGACAACACTTTTGAAACATGGTGATTATGGATTGAAGATGTTTGAACAGGCGGCAGAGATGTTTCAGGCTTCTATCTTTAATTTTATCAGTCTGGCCCATAAACAGGTTAACGGAAGGATCGCCGATATTCTAATTTACCTTACTGAAAATGTTTATAAAAAGCAGGATTTTGAGTTAACACTGACTCGAAAAGAACTGGCCGAATTTGCTGCCTGTTCGCACGAGAATGTGATAAACACCCTCTCGCGACTGAATAAAGAAGGAGTCATTACTATCTCTGGAAAGCGGTTGGCGATTAATGATATGGATAAATTGAAAGAAATTAGTAAACTGGGATAGCATTCCCTAAATGCATCATATGTTATCAAGGAAAACAAGATATGCCATGATGGCCTTGGCTAAACTGGCCAAAGAATATGGGAAAGGACCTATTCTAATCAGTGAAATCGCTGAGAGTGAAAAAATTCCCCAACGCTTTCTGGAAAATATATTACTTGATTTAAAAAGGGTAGGCATCTTGGGCAGCCGGCTGGGAAAAGCCGGTGGATATTATTTGCTCCGGAGTCCCGAGGAAGTCAATCTTTCGGATGTGGTACGTTATTTTGAAGGATCTATCGCATTAATGTCATGCGTCTCGGAGAAAGCTTACCAACCTTGTGAATTCTGTAAGGACGAGCAAACCTGTAAAATCCGAAGGGTCTTTAAAGAAATCAGGGATAACACATTTGAAGTCCTTCAAAATACTTCGCTCAAAGATCTTATTTGAGAAAAGAATTCGGGATTGAGGCTGTCTGATAAATTAGAATTGTTTTTAAAATACATATTCGTTGCGACTTACGCAATGTTATTTCATTTAATACTTCTGTCCTGAATAAACAAAAGTGTTAAATATAATATTCCATTGCCACAGCTAAATTTCGCAAGTTTATAGTCTTAAAAAACAATCCGGTCTCAGACAGCCTCATTTCCTCTACTGCTCAATGTTTATTGATTATACCATTTTTTAACCATTTGTTTCAAAAAAGCCAGACTGCCGACGGCAAGGTCTTCTGAATTATATTTAGAAGGTCTCCATAGTGATGTGGGACCTACCAATTCTTTTATTTCTGAAGAAAAGTTCTCCAATACGAGTGGTCCCTGATAATTAATTGTTGCAAGAGCTTTAAAAAGATCGTCCCAATGCACATTCCCTTCTCCGGTCATTCCCCGGTCGCTTTCTGTAATATGTAAGTATTGTAAGCGTTGACCTGCATGGATGATCGGATCGTAAAAGTTGCGTTCTTCAATGTTCATATGGAACGTATCCAGGTGCAGTCCGATGTTATCAGCCCCAATCTTTTCAATCATGTCCAGTACTTCGTCTGCAGCCGTAAAAACATAGCTCTCGTAACGATTTATCGGTTCAGGTGCAATTGTGATATTATATTTTCCGGCATAGGCCGCAACTTCTGTGAATACCTGCTGAACAATTAAACGTTCGTTCGGAGTACAGGGAGCCCCGGTGAAGGCCCCGATAGCCGAATGCAGTACACCTCCCAGAAAATGACCTTCCATCTCAGCCACTTTATCGATGGCTGCTTTGATGAGCCGAACAGCTTGGTCCGGATGAGCCGGAAGATGACAGTTTGCGGGCATATTGAGAGTACAGCAACCTTCTATGCCGTGATCAGCAAGTTGTCGCTTTACCGTGATAGGATCAAATTCTAATGAGGGGGGCAATATGATCTCAAGCAGGTCAAACCCGTTCTGAGCAGTCTTACGTATTGCGTACAATCCTCCCTCGGGAGTCCAGGATGGAATCCAGGACAGAATAGATGTTCCGAATTTAGGCATAATGAAAATTTGAAGTTAATGAAAAATAAAAGCTTTAATATTTTCGTTCAGGGAATTAGAAAATCCACCATTCACTTTTGACACCGAAATAGGTACCCCATTGCTTATTGCTTGTTTGCAGAAAGGCTGAATACTGATTGTTCCGTGCAAAACTGTTATAATGAGCAACGCTAAATACCATCCGGATATGTGGCCTTGACCATGGATCACGCTTTCCGACAGGAACAAGGGTAGGAGCTATGCTTAGTTTGAGCATGGCGGCATCGGGCTGGGTTCCGTCTTTACGAATCGCATAATGGACTTCATTGAGAAGGTGAAACCAATTCGTAAAATAAACAAAGCTTCTAAATCCAATTGCAAAGTCTGTCTTTGCGTTGAAAATCAACTTGCCGGAAAAGTCTTTGTCTTTATCGGGTTGATCAGAACCGCCCTTGCTTTTTGTATAAATACTATAGCCATTGATACTAAACCGGTTTGTCAGATTCAGCAATACATGTTCTACTGCGGTAAAAGAATAAGCATTGGTGTATTTACCGGTTTGAGCATCAGGAGCCCCGTAAGT
>JAUZOB010000300.1 GCA_030706665.1 Bacteroidota bacterium | reverse complement strand
TATCTGGTAATACTCAGTCAATTGATTGATCCCTCGAATCCTTCGGTAGGAACTTTTAAACAAAGGGTATTTGTATCTCATCTTGACTTTTCTGCTCCGGTTGTATTGGTGACGGAAGGATATATTGCGGATTATGCTTCCAGACCGAAATATGTAGAGGAGCTGGCAGGGATGTTCGGAACTAACCAGATCTGTGTGGAACATCGATATTTTGGAAAATCGGTACCTGAAAATAAGGATTGGAAATATCTGACCGCTGAAAATGCAGCTTATGACCATCATCATGTTATTGAGCTTTTTAAAACTATTTATTCCGGAAAGTGGATTTCTACCGGGATTAGCAAAGGCGGACAGACTACGTTGATTCATCGGACTCTTTATCCGAATGACGTTGATATTTCAGTTCCGTATGTCGCTCCATTGAATTTTGGCGTTGAAGACGGACGGCATGAAAAATTTATTGATAATGTTTCGACTCTGTCTGATCGGAAAAAGATAAGGGAGTTTCAGCTTGAGGTATTGAAAAGAAGAAAGAAGTTGACTCCTTTATTAGAACGCTTTTGCGCCGCAAAACATTACACTTTTAACATCCCAATGTCGGAAGTGTACGATTTTTGTGTGCTGGAATATTCTTTCGCGTTCTGGCAGTGGGGGACGCCGATTGAAAGTATTCCCACGCAATCGGCCTCGGATGCTGATGTTTTTAACCATTTTGTTTCGATTGCCCCACCTGATTATTTCTCAAATGAAGGGATTGCTCCGACTCAGGCATTCTTTGTCCAGGCTGCGAGTCAGCTTGGTTATTATGGTTATGAAACAAAACCCTTTTCAAAGTACCTGAAAGTGAAGAATACGCATGGGTATCTGGCCCGGCTTTTCCTTCCTGAGGGATATTCGCCCAAGTTCGATTCTTCTTTGTCATTGCGATGCGTCAAATTTTTGAAAGAGCAGGATCCCAAAATGATATTCATCTACGGGGAATATGACCCGTGGTTTGCCTCTGCAGTAGAGTTTAATGGTAAAACGAATCTGTTGAGGGCGGTAGTGCCGGGTGGCAGTCATTTGTCCCGGATTCATTCACTGCCTCCCGAACCGCAAAAAGAAGTTATTGACCGAATTAAATGTTGGTTGAATCAAAATGCGACAGTTGATGTTTCTTTAGATCACCTGCAGAAAGCAGACGTGCAAAAGTAGATCGTTAATTCCGGGGTTAATGTCGATATCTGCAAAAAAGACTGATAATTGAAAAACCTTTATTAGTTTTGTTGTCAGAGATATTAACCACAATCATTTAACTAATGAAAAGAATCGGAAAAGTAATGATGCTTTTTGCTGCTATCTTGTTGGCAAGCTCAAGCTTTAATCTTCTGAGGGCCGCTGATGCAACCCGGATTAGGATTGTTCCTCAGCCGGAAAAGGTGACGCCTTTGAAGGGGGAATTTATTATTAAAAGTTCTACTGTCTTTTATGCGCCAGCTTCGGAAC
Organism: Bacteroidota bacterium; assembly: GCA_030706665.1. Lineage (GTDB taxonomy): Bacteria > Bacteroidota > Bacteroidia > Bacteroidales > Prolixibacteraceae > JAUZOB01. The sequence continues at coordinate 2,625 of JAUZOB010000300.1, read as the reverse complement.
TAAATGGTGTTGTCGATTTTTTCGGTAAGAAGTTGGAAGCTGCAGCCGGGTTGAAATTGAAAGCCACAGCAGAAAAGCCTGCAAAGAATTTTATTGCAGTTGAACTTGATCCTTCCGTAAAGAATGACGAGGGATATGTTTTAATGGTTACTCCTGAAAGTATTACCGTAAAAGGAAGTACTGCTCATGGCGTATTTTACGGGTTGCAGACAGTTTTGCAACTATTGCCTGCCGAGATTGAAAGCGGGTCGGCTGTGAAATCGGTAAAATGGAGTGTCCCTTGTGTTGAGGTCGTTGATGCTCCCCGTTTTACATGGAGAGGAATGCATCTTGATGTGTGCCGTCATTTCTTTGATGTTGATTTTATCAAGAAACAGCTTGATGTTATGGCAATGTATAAGATGAATACTTTTCATTGGCACCTGACTGAAGATCAAGGCTGGAGAATCGAAATCAAGAAGTATCCGTTGTTGACTGAAAAAGGATCAAAACGTATTGAAGGTGAAGGAAACGAAACCGGAGGTTATTATACTCAGGATCAGATTCGCGAAATCGTGAAATACGCTGCTGACAGATATATTGATGTTGTCCCTGAGATTGAAATGCCGGGCCATGCTTTAGGGGCTTTGACTGCTTATCCTCAATTTTCTTGTACCGGAGGACCGTTTAAAGTAAGAAATCTTTGGGGGGTTGAGCCTGACGTATATTGTGCAGGAAAAGAAGAAACCTTTAAGTTTATTGAAGATGTAATCAATGAAGTTGTTACTCTCTTTCCTGGTAAATATTTCCATATCGGAGGTGATGAATGCCCGAAAGACCGATGGAAAATATGTCCTGATTGTCAGAAAAGGATCCATGATGAAGGTCTCAAAAATGAAGCTGAACTTCAGAGTTATTTTGTAAAGCGCATTGAAAAGATTCTTTCTGCTAAGGGAAAGAAAATGATGGGATGGGATGAAATTCTCGAAGGAGGCTTGGCTCCGTCTGCATCTGTAATGTCATGGAGGGGTGAAGAAGGTGGTATTGAAGCCGCTAATCAGGGACATGACGTTGTAATGACTCCCGGGAACTGGGTGTATCTTGATCATTATCAGGGTGACAGTAAGGTTGAGCCGGTTGGAATAGGTGGTTATACCACTTTGGAGGAGACCTATGGATATGATCCGATTCCTCATAAAATTTCAGCAGATAAACAACATCATATTCTTGGAACACAAGGAAATGTTTGGTCTGAATATATGTATACCCCTGCAGCTGCAGAACACAGAATCTATCCTCGTATCATCGCAATTGCCGAAGTAGACTGGACTCAGAAAGAGAATAAGGATTTTACACAGTTTGTTGGACGAATGAATAATCAGTACAAACGTCTGGATTGCCACAATATAAATTACGCAATCCCGATGCCTGAAGGTCCTGGTAATCAGATTGCGTTTATTGACACTGTAAGCCTTAAATTTAAAACAACTCGTCCGGTTAAAATGGTTTACACTCTTGACGGGAAAGAACCCGGATTGAACTCTGCCGTTTATTCAACTCCTCTGAATTTCAATAAAACGACAACTTTAAAGATTCGTTCTGTATTGCCTACCGGTGACATGAGTCCTGTCCGGACAATTCTTGTTGAAAAGCAACAATATGTTCTGCCAGTTAATGTTAAGACCAGTGCAGGATTAAAGATGCAGTCTGCAAAAGGACAGTTCATTCGGGTTGCAGAGCTGGATAAAGTGAGCAACTGGGAAACAAAGCTCGTTCCTGTTTTAGCACAGAAGTTCAGTTGTGAAGATCCTTCTGCTCATATTTTTACCGGATTTATTGACATTCCTACAGATGGTGTTTATTTCTTTAATTCTGATGTTGATCAGGTATGGATTGACGCAAAATTGATTGTTAACAATGATGGAGAGGTGAAACGCTTTTCAAGACATGACGGATCAATTGCTCTTGCAAAAGGGAAGCATGAATTCAAAGTTGTATACCTGAATAACATTGTAGGAGGATGGCCTGCCGAGTGGAATGGTATAAAAGTAAATTTCAGAAAGGCTGATAAACCTGAATTTGAGAAAATTCCTGATTATATTCTGAGCCATTAATTTTTAATTCTAAAAGTCTCCAATGAGAGATGTGTTTGAGATTTAAGTAGAAATCACAATAAATAAAAGGGCTGTCTCAATGAGGACAGCCCTTTTGGTTACATGAATTCTAATCTCAAATGACTAAGTATATTCCTGATTCTAGGAATGGAAAATTAAAAGCGGTGTATTGGTATGGAAAAGCATTTTCCGTGCGATCCCGGGGTTAAACATTCTGGCAATTATATTCTTTTTATGAGTTGTGAGTGAGATGATATCGATTTGATTGTCCCGGATAAAGCTTTCAATACTAATCAGAAAATCTTCTCCTTCGATAAATGCGACCTCAAAGTTGCGTTCGCTATATTTTTTATGTAGCATCTCTTTTAATCCTTCCAGTTTAGCTTCATCCCAGAAGTCATGAGGTTGTGGTGCAAAATGAGCACAGAATAGCTTGACGTCAAAAGGACTTAAGAGAGAAAGCAGTCTGTCGATTGATAAAAGGTCTTTCGAGTCGAACTTCGTTGCATAGAGTACGTTGTGTACCTGATCC
>JAUZOB010000030.1 GCA_030706665.1 Bacteroidota bacterium | reverse complement strand
TACAAGCTTACAACTTGTTACACTTTTGTCTTATCTGGAGTGTAATAATACTGGTCCACCATAGAATTCAGCCAAATTCATCCGATTTTACCAAACACCTCCTCCACATGCCCTCCTGACAGGAGGGCAAAATACATCTCTCGATTCATCTTTTCAGACGATTCGCTTTCCCTTGCATTTAACGCATTTAGAATTCCTTATTTTCAGCGAACTATCTATTATCCCCCTCTCTGATTTATACATAATTGAAGGAAAACAAATCATTAGGAATTGCTATTCGATATGATCTGCAGATCATATGTTTTGTATATAAATAAATGATAGAAGAATCCAATGCATCTGTCTTTTTATAAATTTGCTGTTACAAACAGAATTTCTTCACAAGAGGTGTAATTTTGCAAATATGCGTCAATTGGAATTACTAATACCGGCCAGAAATCCCGAGAGCGGGATACAGGCTATTAATCATGGTGCAGATGCACTATACATCGGATCTCCCAGATTTGGGGCCAGATCAGCTGTTGGAAATCCTGTATCCGATATTGAAATGCTGACGAAGTATGCTCATCAATATAATTCGAGAGTATATATTACACTCAACACCATTCTTTTTGATCATGAACTGGAAGATGCACGGAAGCTAATTTGGGAGCTTTACGAGGCAGGTGCTGATGCATTAATAATACAAGACATGGGAATTCTTGAGATGGATCTCCCTCCAATTGCTTTGCATGCCAGTACGCAAACCAATAATTATGACCCTCACCGAATTTCTTTCCTTGATCAGGTTGGATTTAAACGGATAGTCCTGGCCCGGGAACTTCCATTAGAAACAATCAGCGCCATATCTAATACAGTTAAAGCAGAATTAGAGGTATTTGTCCATGGAGCTCTTTGTGTAAGTCTTAGTGGCCAATGTTACCTAAGTCATGCACTGGGCGGCAGAAGTGCAAACAGAGGAGAGTGTGCACAACCATGCAGAAAGACATATACACTAAAGGATGCGCAGGGAGAAATCATCCTTCAAGATAAACACCTCCTGTCATTAAAAGACATGAATCGTGCAGCAAGCATTGAAGAACTTGCTAACGCCGGAGTTACCAGTTTTAAAGTAGAAGGACGATTAAAAGATATTGATTATATAAAAAACATCACCACCTTCTACCGCAAGCAAATTGATCGTTTTCTCGAAAAAGGAACTGATTATTGCAAAGCCTCATCAGGAACTGTAACATCGACCTTCATTCCTGACCCTGAACGTACCTTTTCAAGAGGCTATACAGATTATTTTCTGCATCAACGTTCTGATGTACTATCAATGGATACCCCGAAGTCGAAAGGTAAGCTCTTGGGAGAGGTAATCAAAACAGAGAAAGACTTTTTCATTCTGAACACCACTGAAGAAGTTCACAATAACGATGGGTTGATCTTTTTTACTCCATCCGGAGAAATTCGCGGATTAAAAGTAAATCGGGTAATCGGGAATAAGATATACCCTGCCACAATGACAGCTATTCCGAAAGGTGCTCAGGTCTGGAGAAACTACGACCATCAATTTCAAAAGCAGCTTGAGCAAGATCCGGGACAACGAACAATAACCGCACATCTTGATTGTAATGCGACAACAGAAAAGCTTGAATTGATCCTGACAGATGAAGATCAGCTGGTTACTCGATGTGAATTCAGCCAGGAATGGCAAGTTCCTAAGAATTCCGACAAAATGTTGGCTACGTTAAAACAGCAACTCTGTAAAAGCGGTAATTCAATCTTTACAATTCATCAGGTTGAAATTAACGGAACTCCTGGATTCATCCCAATTGGGCAAATTAACGAGATGAGAAGGCAATTATTAGAAAAAGCTACAGAACGCAGAATCACTGTTTTTAAGCCTTCCGCTTTCCTGTTTGAAAAGACTGCTGTTCCTTTCCCAAACAAAAATATTGATTTCTCTTTTAATGTATCGAACCGGTTAGCACATCTGTTCTACAAGCGACATGGAGTAGAGCATATTGAGAACGCATTCGAGATTCAAAAGCCCTTGGGAAAAACAGTTGTAATGACTACCAAGCACTGTCTGAAATATAGCTTGGGATTCTGCAATAAATATAACAACATCAATATAGACAAGAAACCTCAGGAACCTTTCTATCTATGTGATGGAGACCGACGCTTATTACTTGAATTTAATTGCAATCTGTGTTTTATGCAGATCATATTGGATCAGAATAATAGATAAAAGTGAACACTTATATACAAAATCTGATATCTCAGGGAGAACATCAGACGCAGGATTTTAAATTTTGTATAAACGATTCAAGAAAGATTGCCAAATCTTTAGTTGCATTCGCCAATACAGATGGCGGGCGATTATTGATTGGAGTAAAAGATAATGGGAATATTGCAGGTGTTCGTTCAGAAGAGGAATACTACATGGTTGAAGCTGCAGCAAAGATTTATAGCAAGCCTCAAATTAATTTCGAGAGTAAACAATGGAATATAGAAGGGAAATCAGTTCTGGAGATAATCATCAATCCAGGTGCAGATCGCCCCTATTACGCAAAAGATGAGAATGGGAAATGGCTCGCCTATTTCCGTCGCAAAGATGAGAATATACTTGCCAATGGAATCATGCTCGAAGTATGGAGAAAAGAGAAGAACCGGGAAGGAATCTTAATCCGTTATTCTGCCCGGGAACATATATTACTGGATTTACTTCAAAGGTATGAAACCGTTTCTTTGCACCATTACGCACAACAGGCTCATATCCCTTTATTTCTTGCCAGAAAAATCTTAATCAACTTCATTCTTCTTAACATCATCAAAATAGATACTTCAGATAAGAAAATCTGTTATAAACTCAACGAGAAATTTGATGTTCAGAAATGGGAAGAAGTAGCGAACAAAAGAGTGGTTATTAAAAAGTAAAAATACGATCTACCCAAACTATAAATACGTAAATCAAATTTTATGAAAAAAGTAAAACATCTAATTGTATTAACAATCAATATTGCATTTGCCTTTTTTATATCGGTCAATGTCAATGCTCAGGAAAATTACAAAGGGGTTTCAAAAGCAGATTCTTTGAGGACATATCCCGGAGGACCATCCTACAATGTAAAGACATACCCAAGTCAATTCAAACGGACTCATCCTAAAAATGTTATTTTGATGATTGGCGACGGAATGGGGACCGCTCATATTTATGCCGGGCTTACTGCAAATCATGGAGACCTCTTCCTCTCTAACTTTCATTATTCCGGTTTCTCAAGGACACAATCAAGCGACCATTATGTAACAGATTCGGCTGCCGGAGGTACAGCACTGTCAACAGGACATAAAACACTGAATGGGGCACTTGCAGTTGACCCTCAACAAAAAACAATAGAAACAATTCTGGAAATGGCCGTTAAAAAAAATAAAGCGACCGGATTAGTTTCTACATCTTCAATTACTCATGCAACACCAGCATCATTTATTGCACATCAGGCAAGCCGAGGATCTTATGAGGACATAGCTCTTGATTTCATGAAGACTAATTTCACTGTTTTCATCGGAGGAGGATACAAACATTTTCATGATCGAAAAGATGGAAAAGATCTGATCCCCGAACTTGAAAAGAAAGGCTATAAAGTGTTAAGAAGCATGGAGGAGATTCAAAAAGTTAAATCAGGTAAGTTGGCAGGATTAACAGCAGACGAGCACAATCCGAGATATCCGGAGAGAGGGGATATGCTTCCTCAATCCACACACAAAGCAATCGACTTATTAAGCATGAATCCTAAAGGATTTTTCCTAATGGTCGAAGGATCGCAGATTGATTGGGGCGGACATCAGAACGACACTCGTTACATTGTAGATGAGATGCTTGATTTTGACAGAGCAATCGGGCAAGCTCTTGATTTTGCCTCAAAAAATAAAGAGACCCTTATCATTGTTACAGCAGATCATGAAACCGGAGGATTCTCGTTATTGGATGGGAACATGAAAACCGGCATGGTAAAAGGAGCTTTTACTACAGGAGATCACTCGGGGGTCATGGTTCCGATTTTTGCTTATGGTCCGGGAGCCGAAGAGTTTTCAGGGATGATGGAAAATACTGAAGTTGCGAAGAAGATAATAGATCTTTTGCAACTCAAAAAATAAAATTGTCTTAATAAAAGAGCCCGTTAATATAACGGGCTCTTTTATTATGCATTGATTAACTCTTTGTACTTTTCTGCGTTTAATAGGCTTTCCAATTCAGCTACATCCGAGATTCGAATGCGAACCATCCACCCTGCTCCATAAGGATCTTTATTTACCAATTCAGGATTTTCTTCCAATTCAGGATTGATTTCGAGAACCTCTCCACCAACAGGCATCATAAGATCTGATACTGTTTTAACAGCCTCTACGGTACCAAAAGTTTCTTCTTTTTCAAGTGTTTCTCCTACTGTGTCAATATCTACAAATACGATATCACCAAGCTCGCCCTGAGCGTAGTCTGTAATACCAACAAAAGCGTCATCGCCCTCAACACGAATCCACTCGTGATCTTTAGTGTACTTTAAATTTTCAGGGATATTCATAACATACAGGATTTATAGTACTATTATAATTGTTCTCATGCCCCAAATGTACAACAATTTTTATAAAGAAAACCAGAACAAAAGATAGCAAAATGGCTCTTTCAGAATTGATGAAACTTTCTCAAATTTGTAGAAATAATAATCAAGAGAAATGGAATTCAATGAACATATCACCAGCCCGGACCAGATAGGCAATTTAGCCTCTAAATTTCTGGATGTATTCAACAAACCAGCAGTTTTTGCTTTTTATGGGAAAATGGGTGCCGGAAAAACGACAATTATTAAAGCAATCTGTGAAAAGCTGGGAGCAATTGATTACGTAACCAGTCCCTCTTTTGCAATTATTAATGAATATTCCTGCCAATCCGGAGAAGTTATCTATCATTTTGATTTTTACCGAATAAAAAATATCGAAGAAGCTTTTGATATCGGATATGAAGATTATTTTTACAGTAATCATTATTGTTTTATCGAATGGCCTGAGAAAATTGAAACTTTATTACCCAAAGATACCGTAAACATAGAGGTTGTGGTAAATGGTGATGGAAGCCGGGACATCCGGATTATATAGAAAATACATTTAGCAGGGTTATCTTATTATGACAGGAAGAAATACTCCGAGCTTTTTCCCTTTTGGGAAAGAGCAACTCCTACCCGCAGAGGAAATGTTAGAAGTTGGCCGCAAACGGGAAAAATTAATAATCGGGATTCCTTCAGAGGTGGAAAAAGTTGAAACTAGGGTTCCGCTCACCCCACAAGCTGTAGATTTACTCGTTAAAAATGATCACGAAGTAATCATTGAATCGAATGCCGGCATGCAATCGAATTATAGTGACCGTGAATACAGTGAAGCCGGAGCTATAATCACCAAGAATCGAAAAGATGTCTTCCATGCTGATATTATCCTTAAAATATCCCCTTTTGACATTGAAGAAGTTGAGTTGTTAAAAGGCAATCAGATTCTTATCTCTGCCCTTCATTTCAATACTGAATTCGAAGAATCCCTCCGTATGTTGATGCAAAAGAAAGTATGTGCCATCGCATACAGCTATATCCGAGATGAAAACGGTTTCTTCCCGATAGAACAAATTTTATCCGAAATAAGTGGGAGTAATGCTGTTTTGATCGCCAGCGAATATCTGAGCACTGTTCATAATGGGAAAGGTGTTATCCTTGGAGGAGTTACAGGGATATCTCCAACTGAAGTTGTGATTCTTGGATCTGATACTGCTGCCGAATTTGCTGCACGGGCAGCATTGGGCTTGGGGGCAACGATTAAAGTCTTCGATGATTCGATTAATAATCTTCGTAATCTTGAGAATAGATTACATCAACGCATATTTACTTCGGTATTTCAACCGCAGGTCCTAATGAAAGCCCTTCAGTCTGCAGATGTTGTGATCGGGGCTTTAAATGCATGTAATTCGACCAAATTTATTGTTCCTGATGATTTTATTCAGAAGATGAAAGAAGGATCTGTCATCGTTGACTTGTGTATGAGTAAAGGTGGCTGCTTCGAAACATCAATCGCTACAACCCTAAAACGTCCGGTATATCGGAAACACGGGGTCGTCCATTACTGTGTCCCCAATATTACAGCCCGAGTAGCCAGAACTTCATCAATCGCTCTGAGCAACACATTCGCACCAATACTAATTAATATCGGTGAAATAGGCGGAATTCACAGATATGTCAGAGCAACTAAAGGATTTAGAAACGGGATCTATGTATATAACGGAATTTTGACTAATGCAGATCTTGGCGCCAGATACAATATTCCACATCAAGACATTGATCTGATGATGACAGCATTCTGATCAGCTATTAAAAGACAGCAAGCACAGATCCGGAAATCGGAGGAAGCGTAACCTTTGCGTCTTCAGAAAGTGATGTCATATTCTCATCAACTTCCGAACCGTTAATAACAAATTTCCATTTACGGTGAGGGAGATAGAAATCGACCGCGTAATTGTTTGCATTAAATAATACGAAAATCCATTCCCAGGGATCATTATTGGCATGCGCTCCTAATTCAAATGAAACAACTCCGGGGACATATGTACCCGGAAAGCATAAAAATTTGTGAACCATGTCTGAATATGGCATCCGGAATGCAGGATGAGCCTTCCGAATACTGATCAAGGCACTAAAATAGTCTGACAGAGATTTGTATTTATCTTTAAGTGACCATTCAAGCTGATTTATGGAGTCTGGAGAGCAATAAGAATCATAATGCATCTTCTTTGTGCGCATAAATTCCATTCCTGCCTGAATGAAAGGAATTCCTTGAGAGAATAACAAAATTGCAGCCGTCAGTTTACACCGTCTTAATAATGTTTGATCTGAATCTTCGGGACTGGCAAGCTTGAGACGATCGTATAAAGTATAATTATCATGGCAAGCTACATAATTGACACATTGCGTCGGATGAGCACTCCAGGGAATTACTCCGTGTCCTACATAGCCATATTCGATCTGAGGGTGATACCCTGCCGCGACAATCCCAAATTTAACAGCTTCCTCTCTTAATGTCAGTCCGCTTGCAAAACCTTTTGTTGTGACACTATTCCAACTTCCACCAATTGCATCACGAAAATCATCACTAAAAGCAGCAACTCCATGCAGCTGCCTTACATTAGCTTTCAAAGTCCTGGAATCTACAGGCAAAGGGGACTGACCTGCTGTCCATCCTTCTCCATAGAGCAATACTGAGGGCTTAATTTTTCGGGTTGCCTTTTCTATCTGCCTCATTGTTTCCAGATCAATACAACCCATTAGGTCAAATCGAAATCCGTCAATATGATAATTGGTCATCCAATGAAGAAGAGATTCAATGATAAATTTTCGAACCATGAACCTTTCTGTTGCAAGCTCATTACCACAACCTGATCCGTTCGACCATGTTCCATCCGGCCAGAATCGATAAAAATATCCAGGAACTGTTTGATTAAATCCAGAGGTTATATTGAAATAGGTATGATTGAAAACAACATCCATAATCACACCTATTCCCTTCCGATGCAAAGCAGCAACCATTTCCCTGAATTCATAAATGCGGGTTCTCCCGTCATTGGGATTGGTTGAAAAAGACCCCTCCGGAACATTATAATTTTGAGGATCATATCCCCAATTATATCGTCTGTCAGGGCGACGTTCATCAACAGTGAAAAAATCAAATACCGGAAGAAAGTGTACGTGAGTAATTCCAAGCTCTGTTAAATGATCCAGTCCTGAGGTTAACCCTCCTGGAGTTTCTGTCCGTTCTTCGGTAAAAGCAAGATATTTGCCCTTATGAAAAGCACCGGAGTCAGGAGAAATGGAAAAGTCGCGTACATGAGTTTCATAAATTACAGCATCCACCGGTGAGACTTCTGGTCCTTTGTCCTCATCCCATCCAACTGGCTTCAGCTTTTCCAAATCAATAAAAGCGCCTCTATGTCCATTCAATCCGACAGCTTTTGCATAAATATCCGGATGCTCCTTTTGCCATGTTCCATTTATCCTGACCCGAATAGTATAAAAAAGGCCTAGAAGATTTTCTTCTATCCCTTTTGACCACGTTCCGCAATCAGATGGAAATAGAAATATCGACCGGACACTCTTTCCACCTACAGGTTGATTGTAAATTCTAAGTTCAACAGCACTGGCTGTCGGAGCCCATATTTTTACAAAGGTGTAATTCCCCGAAGAAAAGACTCCCAAATCGTCATCATTGCAGACTTCCAAATGGTCAAAAATCATATGGTCCGGGGTCATACGAATCATGGTAGCCAATAAGGTTTAAGGAACACAGATACCGGAGCGTACTTACGTCCCGACACATCTTTAAGTTTAACAGTCAAAAAAGGAAACCATCGAAGTCTTGGGTTTCTTGAATAAAAGCCATTCAGATTAATTGAGATATTATGAACACGACCTGATTCCAGAAACAATGGGTAAATTTGAACACCATTTACTTTACGCAAGCGAAATGTTTTCTGGTAAAATATAGCGTTAAAAATCACAAGCGGAGCATCCAAATCAACTGACGAGAAAGTATTGTTCTCAACAATCATAGTAACAACACTGGGTCGGTTTGCAAAATTTTTAATCAGTCTGATATCTACTTTCCGATCAGAAGCATGATTATTATTAGATCTCTTTGAATAAGTCAGATTCCGGAATCTTCCTCTATTCCGTTCATAAATACTATTGAGAAACATTACAAGAAAGGGCAAGCATATTATAATCAACAACCAGACCAAACCATCAGAGCCTGCTAATATCAATCCGTTTTTATGAGTCAAAAGAATGCTAAACAAGTTCATAGCGAAAAGCCTTAATCCGGCGTAAAGATCGGTAAAGTTTAGAAATTTAGGATGTCTTTTAAATTTTTATACCCTGTTTTGCTCACTTTTAATTTCTCTCCGCTTTTTAGAATCAGCACATAAGCCTCTTTATCGTATTGTTGTATCTCCGCAATATTATCAACTCTGACTATATATGACCGATGAATCCGGATAAAATGCTGAGGATCGAGATGATCCTCAAAATATTTCATCGTCTTCTGCTTTAAATGCCTGCCATCTTTAGTGAATATCATCACGTAATCATCTTCAGACTCCAGATAAATTATTTCACTGGCTGGAATGATATGTATTTTATTACGATCTTTTACAACAACTCGTTGTAAAAATTCTCCATCATCAATTATCGACAGTTTATCGTACTGGGGAACAGGACTCTTCTTGTTGATCCTTTCTGTTGCTTTCTCTACGGCCTGTACAAGTCTGCTTTTAGGAAATGGTTTCAATAAATAATCAACAGCTGAGTACTCAAAAGCTTTTATTGCAAATTGATTATATGCAGTTGTAAAAATAATCTCAGGATGATGATCAATAAGTTCAAGTAATTCGAACCCGGTGATCTTAGGCATCTGAATATCCAGAAATACAAGGTCCGGTTTGAGTTCATTGATTGCTTTGACACCTTCGAATCCATTTTCACATTCGGCAATAACTTCAACACCCGGGATGTCTTTAAGATAAGTCAGCAAAAGCTTACGTCCAGGTTCTTCATCTTCAATAATTATGGTTTTAATCTTTTCCATAGACTACTGGTTATGTTGGGGTATCATCAACTGTACACTAAAGATACGATCAGATGATGAGATTACCATCAAATTTTCAGAATCATAAATCAGGTTTAATCTATTCCTGATATTTTTAAGTCCAATTCCTTCTCCCTTTCTGTTTGTCGTTTCAGGATCAAAATCATTACTTACCACAACATTCAAATATCCTCTACAGACCCAACACTTTACATGAATCGTTACACTATCTGTCGTTTCATAAACACCATACTTTATTGCATTTTCAAACAGTGGTTGAAGAATCATATTGGGAAGGGCACAAATTTCACTTCCATCTTGAACTTCAAAAATGGGATTCAGTTTATTTCCAAATCTTACCTTCTCAATCCCCAGATAAAGTTTAATATTCTCAAGCTCAGTATTAAGAGGCACAAGCGCATTCTTATCATGCTGCAATGAATAGCGAAGAAACGTTGACAGATTAATTACCATTTCCTGTGCTTTCTCTGGATCTGTTATTGTTAAAGAAGAGATTGAATTCAGACTATTAAAAAGAAAGTGAGGGTTAATCTGTGATTTAAGGGCTTTGAGTTCTGCTTCGCGAATGAGTGTCATTAAATCTGCTTCCTTTTTAATCTTTTCTTTAAAATTACTATAGTAGATAATCACATAAAAGTACAATGCCAGAATGGTATAAATAAAAATCCCTTCCAGAATTCGCCCTGGCATACTTTGTTCTACTTTGACTAAATAGATCGAGCCGGCAAAGAAAAAACGTATAAGCTGGAAACAAATATGAAGCCATAAGGAAACCATAAAGATCCCTGCAAAAAGATGGTAGAGAAAGATCTTATAAGTTGGTTCACCATCAGCGTCGTAAAAAGAAACAACATATCCCACTCCAATTCCCAGAATCATATATGATCCATAGAAGAGCAACGAATCAATCAACGCATCGACTATCGGTACATTAATATAAAAGATCAGCAACCAAAAATGCAGCAGAGCAATAAAAAGCCAAAGGAAAAGATAATAATACAGAAATGTTCTTGGCTTACGGATTAATGATGAGGTAATTATATTCATCTATTTCCCTTCACAAAATAAAATACAGATTCTATCAGCTTAAAAAATATCCTTTACTCTCGATACTAACACCTCCAAACATACAAAATCCTTTTATCACGAGTGTCTTTTCAGGATCATATGGCATCTGACCGCTCTTCAATCGACTATCTGAGAATCCACCGAATATAGGGGTTAAATCATTTTTCACAACCCAATCAGGGGGAACATTCAACGTTACTCCGCCAAACATTACAAATACCTCAATTGAAGCTCCGTCTTTGACCGGTTTGCAGCGTGTAAGATTATAATCAAACCCGCCAAATATTGTAAAAAGTTTCCCTCCTTTAAGATTGTCAGTTGAAAAATTCTGCTCTCTTCCTCCAAAGATCAAAAAATCATCGAATTCATCAAGAGAACTTGGTTTTTCCTTGCCCGGGAAATTACAATCTCTGTGAAAATGTCTGCAACGCTGACGGTTGGTAAGGATTAAAATTCCAACAATAATTAACCCCAATGGCCAATATAATTGATGAACTATATCCGGGACATTAACCAGATCCGGAAGGATAAAGAAACCACCTATCAAGATTAAAATAATACCTCCGGTTCGGTTTCCACTAATCAGATTTGCAAGACCGATAACAACCAGAAGCATCTTCCACGTAATTAGAAAATCTGCAAGACCTATCGGTATAAGATTAAACTGTTTAAGCAAGAGAATTAACCCGCAAATAATGAAAATTACTCCCCAAAACGATCTTTTCCTACCTGATTTCTCCATTACTCTGTTCATGACTATTCCTTTAAACGTCTTTTTACTTTATTCCAACGACACAAAAATAAAGGCTAAATTTTAATTATACCTTTTGATTTCGGCAAAGAGGTGTAATGCATCGGTAAATTTGCTCATATGTCGGACTTAACTTTAGTATAAAACGACAATTCACTTCTTTAATCGATGAATGAATCATTAAATAAAAAACGGCAACCTGATAGGTTACCGTTTTTTAATATCTATACAAGACAACTTTTGCTTATTTACCCTTTTCTTTAGCCCATGAATCTTTCAATCCAACAGTTTTGTTAAAGACTAATTTCCCATCTGTTGAATCAGCATCAAAACAGAAGTATCCAAGTCTTTCAAATTGAAACTTATCGAATGGTTTGGCATTCTTCACAAACGGTTCGATATAACATTTAGGAAGAACTGTTAGTGAATCCGGATTTAGGTATTCTTTAAAATCGTGATCTTTATCCCCCGAGGGATCTTCAACATTAAACAAACGATCATAAAGTCTGATTTCTGCTTCTACGGCATTTTCTGCAGAAACCCAGTGAATAGTTGATTTCACTTTACGTCCGTCAGGAGAATTCCCTCCACGAGAAGCAGGATCGAAAGTACAATGCAGTTCAACAATTTCACCGTTTTCATCTTTTACAACTTCCTGGCAGGTTATGAAATATGCATAACGTAAACGTACTTCACGTCCCGGAGAAAGTCTGAAGAATTTATGAGGTGGATTCTCCATGAAGTCATCCTTTTCGATGTAAAGTACTTTTGAAAATGGGACCTTACGGCTACCCATACTTTCGTCTTCAGGATTATTTATTGCATCCAAATCCTCAACAGTATTATCAGGATAGTTGGTAATAACCACTTTCAGTGGATTCAAAACCCCCATTACTCGTTGAGCCTTCTTGTTAAGATCTTCGCGAATTGAATATTCAAGCAAGGCTACATCTACAACACTGTCAGCTTTGGTAATTCCAATACGTTCAGAAAAGTTACGGATTGCCTCAGGGGTATAACCTCTTCGGCGCAGACCGCAAATTGTAGGCATACGTGGGTCATCCCATCCTTTTACATATTTCTTTTGTACCAATTCAAGCAGCTTGCGCTTACTCATCATGGTATAGGTCAGGTTTAATCGAGCAAATTCAATCTGTCGGGGACGATAATCGGAATCCATCAATTGATCCACGAACCAATCATAGAGAGGACGATGAATCTCAAATTCCAAGGTACAGATTGAATGAGTAATTCCCTCCCAATAATCGCACTGTCCATGAGCAAAATCATACATAGGATAAACGCACCATTTATCGCCAGTTCGATGATGAGCTGTTTTAATGATACGATACAAGAGTGGGTCTCGGAATAACATATTGGGAGAAGCCATGTCAATCTTAGCTCTAAGCACCTTGGATCCTTCGTCAAACTCTCCATTTTTCATGCGAGTAAAAAGATCAAGATTCTCTTCGATCGTCCGATCACGAAATGGGCTCAATTGACCTGGAACATTAACAGATCCACGCTGTCGACTAATCTCTTCGGCTGACTGGTCATCTACGTAAGCCTTTCCTTCACGGATAAGCTTTAATGCAAATTCATACAGTTTGTCGAAATAATCCGATGCATAATATTCACGGTCCCCCCAATCGAAGCCAAGCCAATGAACATCTTCTTTGATCGAATCGACATATTCGACATCTTCCTTCGATGGATTTGTATCGTCGAATCGAAGATTGCACAAACCATCATATTTCAATGCGGTTCCGAAGTTAAGACAGATCGATTTTGCATGCCCGATATGTAAATACCCATTGGGTTCCGGAGGGAAACGAGTATGCACACGTCCTGCATTCTTACCTTGCTTCAGATCTTCATCAATAAACTGATGAATGAAATTCCTGGTCTTTCCACCTTCTTCTTTCTCGTTCAGATCTTTCTCACTCATATTCCGTAATTTTAATGAGAGAAAGCCGAAATATAATTCCCGGCCAATTTGTTTAAATTATCTTGCAAATGTAAGAAGATTTATACTTATTTAAAGATTACCCTCGAAAAATAAGGGCATTGCAAATTTTCAATTAAATTCGTGCAACAAATTAAAATACATAATGGGACTGATTGAAATTGAAGGGATGGAATTTTATGCCTACCATGGACATTACGACGTAGAACAGTCGGTAGGTAATCGTTTCCTTGTTGACATCAAAATCGAGACAGACTGTACCGCTGCAGGGAAAAGTGACAATCTGAATGATGCACTCGACTATCAGAGGGTTTATCGATTAATCGGAGAAGAGATGAAACAAACATCTCATCTTTTAGAACATGTTGCAAATCGTATTCTGGACAGATTGTATGCCGAATTTAAAAATAGAATCTACTCCTCAAGTCTAAAGATCTCAAAAATGAACCCCCCTATGGGTGGAAAAATTGAAAAAGTTAGCATTGTTGTATCCCGTTAAAAAAAATCTGCGTATCAACCTCTGAGTATACAAAAAGCTATTATTTTTTATATCTCGGGAATTTAATCTTACAGTACAAAATTAAGTATTCTTTGATTTTGTGAAGATTAAGTATAATATGCACCGTAAGATCAATTCTAAAGCAACAGATCTTTGTTTCCTTATTTATACCAGAACCCTCAATGATTTAACAGTTGATATCTAAAAAGTATAATATAACATTTGGGAGGAAGGATCTTTTTTATATATTTGCACTCACAAAATACGGTCGGTTGGCCGAGTGGCTAGGCAACGGTCTGCAAAACCGTGTACGGCGGTTCGAATCCGCCACCGACCTCAACCAGTTTTAAAAATCCTCTTGTACATCAGTCGATTACAAGAGGATTTCTTTTTTGGGAAATAGTTCTTATAACTAAAAGACATTTCTATAACTCTCTAAAAAATAAATGCCTCCTTTTGTTATTACGAAGAAGTTTCCTGCATCATTGAATTGATCCGTTAGAGAACAGATACATCGGGGAAGTTGAGGAGAAATCATTTTTCCCAGTAATGTAGCTACTCGGCATAGGAAAGGATTAACACCTCTATTACTCCTCATTCAACCCTGAAAACTTTCAATGACCAATTGAAAATCTTGTAGAAAAATCATTTTTTTCATATCCCAATCATTATTCCATTTAGAAATACCGTCCCTGAGGATCTTGTTTCTTAAGAGTACTTAAATGGATGCACGAATTGCCCATCTCCTGAGAATAATTTGTAATTTTGAATGTTGAGCGAGTTGTCACCGATAATGCTTTCGGTTTTTTGTAGCTCCACAATGCTCTCATTATTGTTTATGACAAAAAATATAAAGATGAAACGAATAATGCTTTTCTATAGTTTTCTTATTCTTGGGTTATGTCTTAATGCCCAGACGAAGACTTTGCCATCCGCTTCCAATGTCAATAAACAACCCTCGACAGAGCAGAAAGTGGATAGTATGGGAAAAACTGCTACCACTATTTTCTCCTCTAACGCATCCCAAAAATCGCTTCCGGAAACACATCAAAAACGGAGAAGTCTGATCCAGACCGCTGACACGCTTACCTTGAGCGATTATATCATGAGCATTGAACGGGTAAATGACAATCTGAATACCGTTAGAGATAGTGCCCAATTGGGATTTGAAACCGAACATTTCAAAAAAAAGATCAATGACATAACGAATGACATTCAACTTATTCGCCAAAATATCAGAGGCAGACATTCTGCAATAAATATTAAGAACATTTACCTGTATCAGAGCTTTGCATCCAATCTGGACGATGACAACAATCGTTTTCGTTCCCGTATTAACATGCTATACAATAGAGTATACCACGCTAAGCTTCGCCTTAAAACAATTTTACAAGATCCTGTCTTTCGGGCTTTATATGCCGATAAGAATATTTCCACCGTGCTTGATAAAAAGCTGATTCGGTTGGAACGGAAATGGGCCAGAACCGACAGCCTTGTTAAGGTCAATATCGATACTCTGAACATCTTAAAGGTGAATGCAGCAGATAATTCAATGAACATATCCAATATGCTCAACATAATGGATAAAAAATTGGACAAAGCCAAACCTCAACTTTTCAGACAAGAAGCCAATTATCTTTGGCAATTTCAGAAACCGGATACACTTGCCAGCGATAAAGCCGAAACGCTAAATATCTTTGACAGCGAACACAAGGCTATCGGATATTATATCAGTCAAACTACCGAAAAGAGAGGATTTATCCTTTTTCTGGGAATATTGCTTTTCGTTTGGCTGTTCTTTAAACGCAAGTTATTAAGGCGCATCAGAGAAGAGAAAGACAACTTTACTTTTTTGAACCTTCACTACCTGAAGTTTCATCCTATTTCATCCCTATTAGTGCTATTATTATGCCTGATGCCATTCTTTGATGCTTATGCGCCAACTTCGTATATAACCATTGAGTACGTCTTATTATTCTCAATCGTCTCATTTATTTTCTTCAAAAGAAAAGGAAGGAATTTCTTATTCTATTGGTTTTCTCTGGCAATATTATTTGTTGTCGACAGCCTCACTTATTTAATAATCGAGCCTTCATTCATAGCACGGTTCTGGATGCTTGCCATACATGTTGTTACTTTTACTTTTTCCTACCGTTTTTACAAGAAACTTCCCAAAGCAACCTCCTACTATAAGTTGATAAGATCAGCGATGCTTGTAGGCATCACACTAACAGGATTCGCTATAATTGGGAATATCTTCGGGCGCTTTTCATTATCCGGATTATTAGGGTTATCAGGCATCTTCGCCATCGTACAAGCTTTGACATTACCCGTTTTCATTGACTCTGTCATAGAAATTATATTATTGCAACTGGTCAGCAGTCGTTTGAAAAAAGGAGTCGATCATCCTTTTGACTGCTCTGTTGTAACGAAAAAGGTCAAAATGCCGCTGATACTTATTTCCATGGTACTATGGGGTATCATGCTCACTTCCAATTTAAATATTTACCATGATATCAGCAACTCGGTGATCGACACACTGACAATACCCCGAACTATTGGAAGTATCTCTTTTAAACTGATCAGTGTTCTATTCTTTTTCGTCATTATTTGGTTCGCCCACATTTTACAACGGCTCATCAGCTTCTTATTCGGCGAAACCGGAAGTGACATTGAAGACCTGGCAACAATTTCCAAAGGACAGCACTCGCGCATACTGATTACCCGGCTCTTAGTGTTAATCGGTGGCTACCTTCTGGCCATCGCTGCCTCGGGATTACCCATCGATAAACTCACTTTCGTACTCGGTGCTTTAGGTGTAGGTATTGGTATGGGCTTGCAGCATGTGGTAAACAACTTCGTATCAGGAATTATCCTCATCTTTGACGGTTCACTTCAAATTGGCGATGAGATTGAGGTAAGCGGGCAAGCAGGAAAAGTAAAAGAAATAGGGCTGCGTGCCAGTACCATCAATACCGCCGATGGCGCCGAAGTCATCATCCCGAATGGTAATATCTTATCACAAAACATTGTCAACTGGACTTTTAGCAATGATCAGAAGCGGGTCACCATTACATTTAATCTTTCCGGAAAAGAATTGGATGCCAATGTGATAAACGAAGTGATCAATTCAACCATCAGCGATATTCCCAATGTAATCTCAAAACGGAAACCGGTGATATTATATACCAAAGTAATGCCGGAGAGTCTCTCTTTAACGGTGCATTTCTGGAGTACCATCGGCAATACTGATCAGGTGAAAAGTGAAATCATGTTACAACTTAGTGCCACCTTTGCATCTCAAAATATTGGATTCAATAAACCGAAATACAATTGTCCAGTCCTTGAAAGCAACTGTAATCTATAAAGAAGAGAGCCCGGAATTGTCAAGTCCTTTAATAATTCCGGGCTCTTCATTTTTCCCATTTTATATCTTCCCTCATTTTAAGCATATCTAAAATAAGCAACTGTCTATTCGCGCCCCAATTCCATTGGTATAGCACAAAAGAAGAAGGGACCTATTCACTTTCATGAGAAACGAATAACATTCAATTTGATTTCTTAAATGAAACGTTTATCGAATAATCCGTAGTAACATGTGAAAAGGTATATTGCTCCCCTTGGAAATTCACC
>JAUZOB010000003.1 GCA_030706665.1 Bacteroidota bacterium | reverse complement strand
TTATATATAGAAAATGATTATCTTATATGTGAAAATACGCTTCAAAAGAAGCAGGCTATACGTAACCGAAACGGACTTGGCCTCAACAACATAAAGGAACGATATTCTTTCTTTGACAGACGTTCCTTACACTATGGAGAAGAAGAAAATAAATTTGTGGTTAAATTGCCTCTTATAAAAAACGAATGACCTATGAATGCTGTGATAATAGAAGATGAAGCATTGGCAGCGGAAAGACTCAGGAAGCTTGTAAACCGGTATGACAAATCGATCCATATAGTTGCTACTCTCGATTCTGTAAAATCAGCGGTAGAATGGTTAAATACAAACAGACATCCGGACTTTATGCTGATGGATATCGAGCTGGGCGATGGCATTAGTTTCGAAATTCTGGAACAAACCTCCATTAGCTGTCCGGTCATCTTCACTACTGCCTATAATGAATATGCGATTAAGGCATTCAAAGTAAACAGCATTGATTACATTCTTAAGCCTATTGACTATGAGGAGCTTGAAAACGCACTTAAGAAATTAAGACAACGAATCAAGGCTTCGCCAGTTGGCATTGATTCATCAACATTAGCCAAGGCAATGCAAATGGTCACTAATACCTGGAAGAGCAGATTTGTCATTCGCATCGGCGATCGGTTACAAATGATCTCTGTTGACCAAATCGCAGCCTTTGTAAGCATGGAAAAGTCGACTTACGCTGTTGTGGAGAATAAAATGTACGGACTTGACTATTCGCTTGACCAATTGGAGGAATTATTAGATCCTTCGTTCTTCTTCCGTATTAGTCGGAAATACATTATCTCGCTTTTTGCTATTTCTGATGTAATTGTTTATTCCGGTCTGCGCTTAAAGGTTGTATTAAACGGGATGAATGACCCCGAAGTTATCGTTAGCCGGGATCGCGTATCTGCTTTCCGTCAATGGATGGATCAATAAAGAATTTTAGAATTCCATTCTGAAACAGGTAAAGCCCGGTCGGGAATTTACCCGCAGGCTTCCACCATGCAAACGCATAATCTGTTTCGAAAGACTTAATCCGATTCCGGTTCCATTTTCACGGGTCGTAAAAAACGGAATAAAAATCTGTTCCTGTAATTCGATCGGGATGCCCGGGCCATTATCGATAACCTCAACAACAGGATGACCGTTTGCATCAAAACAGGCTTTCAGTACTATCCGCGCATTGGACCGGGCATCCAGGGACTGCAAAGCATTCCGCACCAGGTTAATCACGACTTGACTAATGAGCTTTTCATCGGCAATCAGGTGCATCTCTTCAGGTTGTACCTCGATACGAAACTGTGTCGTTTCAAAATCAGGCTCTGAACTAACCAGAATCCTTATCTTTTCTAAAAAAGGCAGCATCGGGAAGGAGATCTTTTCCGGTTTGGGAAGATGAGTGAACTTACGGTATGATTCAACAAAACTAACCAATCCCCTGCTTCGTTCCCGGATAACATCCAGTCCTTTTAACGTATTGGCAATGATCTGAGGAGCCAACTTATCCGGACTATCAGCTTTACGAAAATTTATGATGAAAGAGTCTCTGAAAGCGATGTGATCGGAGCAATAGAATTCATGATCTCATGTGTCATAACCCGGATTAGTCGGATCCACGACTCTATTTCTTTCTCATCTAACTCGCCCCCGATATCCTGAAAACTCAAAATCATCAGCGGTTTATCATTCTGTTTATACTTGGTAGACTTCACTGAAATCTGTTGTGTTCCCCGTTCATTGGTCAGGGTTATCAGTTTCTGTTCACCAGTGACCATATTCCGGAACAAATCAGGCAACTGACCATCAACTCTTTCTAACTGGTTCAAATGGGTAAATACCTCCAGTCCGAATATTTTACGGGCAGTAGCATTGGATACACTGACAAATCCTTTCTCATCATACGCGATGATTCCGGTTGAAGCATGTTCCATCAGAATCCGATAAAACTGTTCCTGCCTGATATTTTCCAAACGAGTCTCCTGAATCAATTCATTCACCCGGTTCAGACTGCGATGCAATTCATTGAGTGAGTCGGTATTCCCTTTTTCCGTGAAATGCAGTGATGAATCTTCATTCTTAACTGCATCGAAGAAAAAAGCAATCTTCCGGTTTGTCGCATTCAGGTAATGAATCAGCAGACCGGACTGAAGGATCAACATCCCAAGTGTAATCAATGCCAGAGACATGTTCTTTTCAGACAGAAATAACCAGCATGTCAGCAAGCTGGTTAGTGTTAGAGATAATACTCTAAACAGAATATTCCGATACATTTGATTAAGAAGCATCGTGTTCCCCTTTCTATTGGTTAAAGTCCGTATTTACGGATTTTGTTATAAAGCGTCTGGCGGGTAATGCCAAGCTGAGTTGCAGCAGCAGTCAGATTCCCGTCATTTCTCTTCAATGCTTTTGCAATCATCTGATGTTCCATCTCTTCAATCGTATCCGGTAATCCGGCAGGATCGGACATTCCGGCAGGACGAAAGAAGAAATCAGAAGGTTTCAGGATATCAGTCTCGGAAAGAATCACCGCTTTCTCTATGGTATGTTGTAATTCTCTTACATTTCCGGGCCACTGATAGGATAATAGTTTCTCATAGGCCTGATTACTGATCTGCAAGCCTCTTTTTCCATATCTGGCAGCATATTTTTTCAGAAAGAAATCGGCCAGGATACTGATGTCCTCTGTCCTATCGCGAAGAGGAGGAACCTCAACATGGATGGTATTGATCCGATAGAGTAAATCCTCACGGAATAAACCATCCCTGACCATTTGTTCGAGATTGCGGTTGGTTGCACAGATTAATCGGACATCAACCGGAACCGGACGATTAGACCCGACGCGGGTAATGAGCCTGTTTTGTAACGCAGCTAACAGTTTTCCCTGAAGCGCATACGAGAGGTTTCCGATTTCATCCAGGAAAAGAGTGCCTCCATTGGCTGCTTCAATTTTCCCGGATCGGTCTTCGTGAGCATCGGTAAAAGCTCCTTTGACGTGTCCGAACAGTTCACTCTCGAAAAGTGTCTCAGTAACTGCCCCCATATCAACTGTAACCATGATTTCCGATTTGCGGGAAGAAAGGTGATGTATCTCCGAAGCGACCAGTTCTTTTCCGGTTCCATTCTCACCGGTTATCAACACATTGGCATCTGTACCTGCAACTTTCCGGATCAGATTATATACCTGCATCATTGCAGAAGAAGATCCGATAAGCAATCTTTTACCAGGGTTCAGTTCTCTTTGAAGTATCTCCTTCTTATTGCGCAGGTCCTTTACTTCAAGCCTCGACAAACGAAGTTGAAGGGCAGAGTGTATGGTTGCCAGCAATTTCTGATTGTCCCATGGTTTAAGAACAAAATCGACGGCTCCTTCTTTTAATGCATTGACTGCCAGCTCTACATCCCCATAAGCAGTAATCATGATTACCGGCAAATCCTTATCCGATTCATGAATCTTTCGAAGCCAGTATAAACCTTCATTTCCACTGTTCACTCCTGCGGAGAAGTTCATATCGAGCAGAATCAAATCAGGATTCATTTCATCGATCAACGATAATAGTCTGTTGGGATTTGACAAGGTGCGCACTTCTTCGTATTCAAAAGCGAGTAGCAACTCAATTGCACTCAGCACGCTTTTATTGTCATCGACCACCAGAATCTTTCCCTTTGCTCTCATTTGAATTCATTTTTATCAAAATTAAGGTAGTCAAATAAATTTACGACAAGAGTGTAAAAATATTTTACACCTTAATGTTCGTTTTTTTTACAACTAACGGATCTGCTCACTTATACAATCTCTCATTTTCAATTCATTAATACACATGGCATATTATTCGCAATTGAGATTAAAAAAAAATGCATCATTTTTTACAGAGCTTGCAAATTGACTAAACAATGGACAGAGTAATAGAAAAGAAGAAAGGGTTGAAGAAAAAGCATCTCTTATATATTCTGGGAGTAATCTTCTTATTGTTTCTGTGTTATCTGATTTTCTTCCGGAAAAACTATTCTGTTTTAAAAGTCGAAAGCGATCAGATTACAACAGAGTCAGTCGTTCGCGGGCAGTTCAATGACTACATCAGAGTAATCGGGAACGTAGCCCCCATCACGACCATTTACCTGGATGCCATTGAATCAGGAAGGGTGGAAAAGCGCCTCATCGAAGAAGGAAGTATGGTAAAAAAAGGGGATATCATCTTAGTCCTAAGCAATCCATCGCTCAACCTCGAGATTCTTCAGACGGAGGCCCAGGTTGCATATTATGAGAATGAGTTGAGAAATACCCAGATTACAATGGAAAAAGAAAAGCTCACTATTCAACAGGAAAAGCTGCAGTTGGATCTGGAAGTTGGTAGAGCCAAACGCAAAAGCGAACAGAGTAGTAAGTTATTCAAAGAAAATCTGATTTCAAGAGAGGAGTACCTGCAAGCACTGGAAGATTATGACTTCAAGAAAAAAGACCGGGAATTAGTCCTTGAACGACAAAAGCAAGATAATCTATACAGAAAGGTCCAGATGACAAGTCTGAACGAACGCCTGGCCAATATGCGCGAATCGCTAATCCTGGCCCGGGAAAAGTTAGAGAGTCTTAAGGTGAAAGCACCGGTCGACGGGCAGCTTGGAATGCTAAATGCCGAAATAGGGCAATCAATCAGTCAGGGCAGCAGGATTGGACAAATCAACGTTCTCAGCAACTTTAAGATTGAGGCACGGATTGATGAAATTTATATCGATCGTACACGTCCGGGACTGGATGCCGCAATCGACCGGGACGATCGTAAATTTCCGCTCCATGTAAAGAAAGTATACCCCGATGTACGCGACGGGCAATTCAAGACGGACCTGGTTTTCTCCGGTATTCGCCCCGACAATATTCGCATTGGGCAGACTTATCACATCGATTTGGAATTAGGGCAACCTGCTTGGGCGGTCATGGTCCCGAGAGGAGGTTTCTTCCAGAATACCGGAGGACAATGGATCTATGTGCTGGATCCGTCAGGGAAGTATGCCCTAAAAAGACCTATTAAGATTGGACGACAGAATCCCCAGTTTTATGAAGTCACCGAAGGTCTGAAGCCTGGCGAGAAAGTAATTACGTCAGGATATGATTCTTTTGGCGATAATGAAAAACTCATTTTGAATTAAGTATAGAAATCGTATATTTCATCATAATGGCAGGAAGAACAATCCTATAAATACCAAACAAACAAAATCATGATAAAGACCGATGCATTAACTAAGATCTTTCGTACCGAAGAGATCGAGACCACTGCCCTTGACAAAGTAAACCTACAGATCAGCAAAGGAGAATTCGTTGCCATTATGGGACCTTCGGGATGTGGTAAGTCTACTCTTCTCAATATTCTGGGGCTATTGGACAATCCTTCGAATGGAAATTATTTTTTTGATGGTGAAGAAGTGGGGCATCTCAAAGAGAGGCAACGAACTCAACTTCGCAAAGGGAATATCGGATTCGTTTTCCAAAGCTTCAACCTCATTGACGAACTGAATGTCTATGAAAATGTTGAGCTCCCCTTGATCTATCTAAAAATGAGCGCAGCTGAACGAAAGCAAAGAGTTACAGAGGTTCTGGAACGAGTAAAAATCGGGCACCGTGCGAAGCATTTCCCTCAACAACTCTCAGGCGGACAACAACAACGCGTTGCTATCTCAAGAGCAGTTGTTGCCAATCCAAAATTAATCCTTGCCGATGAGCCTACGGGTAATCTGGATTCGAAAAACGGACAGGAAGTAATGAATCTTCTTTCGGAACTCAACAAAGAGGGCACAACCATTATCATGGTTACCCATTCCCAGCGGGATGCGGCTTATGCTCATCGTATCATTAATCTTTTCGACGGGCAAATCATATCAGAAAGTATTAATAAGCAGATCTCCGAATCGGTCTTTCTTTAGTTCAAAGATTTCTCCGCGAACCACAAATCAAACACATCATTCTACGCCAACATCAGAGAAACAATCGTATGCTAAGAAATTATCTACTGACCGGACTTCGGTCCCTGTTGAAGAACAAGACCTTTACACTGATCAATATTCTGGGTCTCTCGATCGGGATGACAGCAGCCTTGCTCGTTCTCAACTATGTAAGCTTCGAATTCAGCTATGACCAGATGCATCATAAAAAAGACAGGATTTATCGTGTTGAAAGCCGTTTCTACGAAGGAAAAGAAATGACCGATGACTGGCCCACGAGTTCTTTTGGGTATGCTTCAGCAATGAAACGAGAGATCAGCGGTATAGAAGATTTTACAAGAGTAGATATTCAACAGAATGAACAAATCGTTTCCCGGGAACAACATTGCTTTCGTGAAGATCGCATATGCTATACAGATCCCGGATTTTTCAGACTCTTTGACTATAAACTGATTGAAGGGGACCGTCAGACAGCTCTTTCTCGCCCCAAAACTGTAGTTATCTCCAAGCTGATGGCTCAAAAATACTTCAATGGGAAGAACCCTATCGGGAAGTCTTTATCTTTCAGTACAACAGGCGAAAAGATTCAATGCGAAGTGACCGGCATCATGGAAAATATACCGGCAAATGCACATACGCACTACGATTTTTTAATTTCATGGGAAACGCTTCCAAATTGGAAAAAAGAGTACTGGTATATACATGAAGTGTATTCATATGTGCTCCTATCTCCGAATGTAAAACCTGAATCTATTGAAGCAGCCTTCCCTGCCCTTGCTGAAAAGTACAAAACAGAACCTCCATTGAAAAATAAAACATGGGCAATTAAACTTCAGCCGCTTACAAAAATCCACCTGACACCACAGAAATCCTATGAGCGTGAAGTAAAAGGAAACCGCAAGGCTGTTATAGCGTTAATACTGATTGCCATTGCTATTCTCTGTATCGCCTGGATTAATTATATCAACCTGACTACTGCCCGGTCACTCGAAAGAGCGAAAGAGATTGGAATTCGAAAAGTATCCGGAGCAGGCAAACATCAACTTACCATTCAATTCCTTTTTGAATCGCTGTTAGTTAATCTTCCGGCCCTGATCCTGGCTCTAATAATACTGCAACTTATCTTACCGCTATTTAACAGATTTACCGGAATGTATCTTGATTTCTCGTTATGGGCAAACGGTTATTTCTGGATTGCCCTTTTAATAATCCTTATCAGCGGTATTTTATTATCAGGATTCTACCCTGCATTTATCCTCTCATCCATTCGTCCTTCAGAAACTTTGAAAGGTAAATACATTCGATCGCAAAATGCTGGTATAATTCGCACAGGGTTAGTTGTCATCCAATTTTTAGCTTCATTCCTTTTAATTTGCGGAACACTGATTGTTCATTCACAGTTGAGATTCATGCAAACCCAGGATAATGGTATAAAAACAAAGCAAACATTAGTCATTAAATACCCTGCCTACACAGAGAATCTAACGAATAAGGTATTAGCATTGAAAAGAGAGATCAAAAATATTCCGGGAGTCAAGAATGTTACGATCTCAGGTGCCGTGCCCGGTGCCGAAGTAGCCAACTTTGCATCCAATCGTCGGACAAATGACCCTACTGCACAGAATCGTCTCTATGAAATGCTTCCATGTGACCCCGATTATCTTGATGCATATGATTTAAAGCTTGTAGCAGGCAGAGGCTTTTCTGCAAATATTGAAAACAACACCAACACACTTGTTATCAATGAAGAGGCAGTCAAATTATTAGGATTTAAAAGTAATGAAGAGGCAGTAGGTCAGCTTGTATCACTCGAATCGCTTGATACTCCTATGCAAATAGGGGGAGTGGTTAAGAACTACCATCAGCAATCACTCAATAAAGAATATACCCCGATCATATTCCTAATGTATAATAAAATAGGTTGGTTGAGTATAAAATACATATCAATCGGAATCGAGGGGGGCAATCAGGCTGAACTGGTTGAGAAAGTTAAATCGCAATGGCAACGTTTCTTCCCCGAATCCAGCTATGATTATTTCTTTCTGGATCAATTTTTCAACAAACAATACCAACAAGATGAAAGATTTGGCGCAATCTTTTCCCTGTTTTCCATTCTTGCCATATTTATTGCCTGTCTGGGACTATGGGCACTAGCTATGTTTACAGGGTTAACCCGCACTAAGGAAATGGGAATACGTAAAGTTTTAGGAGCTTCCAGTCCTTCGCTGATTAATCTTTTGGCAACAGAGTTTATGAAACTGATTGGAGTAGCTGTGTTGATTGGAATTCCGGTTTCATGGCTGATCATGAACGAATGGCTAAACAATTATGCATTCCGGATTAAAATCAGCTGGTGGTTCTTTGTCATTCCTGCTCTCATCATATTTGTCATATCAGCATTGACAATCACGGTTCAAACGCTCAAGATTGTGAGGACCAATCCATCCGAATCATTAAAATACGAATAGTTAAGAGATACTTTCTTTTGGGCAGGCAGTTCTATTAGGGACAGCCTGCCCTTTTACATTTTATTCAACTCTATTTATAATCCGGGAAAGATTATTTTTAACGTATCTCTCATTCATCTATCAACACTACTATTTCTTTTGCATTAACCAGCCTTTACGCTAATCTTACTCTAGTTATCGGGTAAAATAAGAATAGTTCAACTTAGCAGAAACGAGAACAGATAACAGTGTTGTTATCTATCTAGCAGTCCCATAGTACAATCTAGCATAAAATTCTGATGAGAAGTTCATTTGAACGATCATGAGGAGTATTCGAAAAAACAGGATTCTTTTTACTTAACATTGGTAATATTGATCGATTATTCCTCTCTCCTTCAGGTTAGGTAATTTGAAAAGTTTATCTTTGCCCCCCGAAAATCCTAAAATTCTGAAGTATGAAAGCATACGTTTTTCCAGGACAAGGTGCTCAGTTCGTGGGCATGGGAAAAGACCTGTACGAAAATTCACCTCTTGCAAAAGAACTTTTCGAGAAAGCAAATGATATTCTTGGCTTCCGCATCACTGACCTGATGTTCAGTGGTACCGACGAAGACTTGAAGCAAACAAAGGTTACTCAACCGGCTATTTTCCTTCATTCTGTAATTCTTGCAAAGACTCTTGGCGATCAGTTTAAACCTGAAATGGTTGCAGGACACTCTTTAGGAGAATTCTCAGCCCTTGTTGCTGCCGGTGCTCTTTCATTCGAAGACGGACTGGTATTGGTTTCCAAACGTGCAATGGCTATGCAGAAAGCTTGTGAAATGCAACCTTCGACCATGGCTGCTATCCTTGGTTTGGAAGACAGCGTTGTAGAAGAAGTTTGTGCTTCAATCAATGACGAAGTAGTTGTTCCTGCAAACTATAATTGCCCCGGCCAGGTTGTAATCTCCGGATCGGTTCCGGGTATTGACAAAGCATGTGAGCAGTTGAGTGCCAAAGGTGCAAAGAGAGCTCTTAAATTGAATGTAGGCGGCGCCTTCCATTCTCCATTGATGGAACCTGCTCGTACAGAGCTTGCAGAAGCGATCGAATCAACGAACTTCAGCAAACCGGTTTGTCCGATTTACCAGAATGTGAATGCTCTTCCTCAAACAGATCCTGAAACCATCAAGAAGAACCTGGTTGCACAGCTTACTGCTCCGGTTCGTTGGACACAGACTGTTAAGAATATGTTTGCTGACAATGTTACTTCATTTACTGAAGTTGGACCAGGAAGCGTACTGCAGGGGTTGATCAAGAAAGTTAACCGCGCGGCTGAAACATCAGGCATTAACAGCTATCAGGGTTAATCGTCATTCGATTGATTCGACCAGGCTGTTTGATCATTAAAGTCATTCGCCAAAATATAAAAGAGGAATTATCCGGTCTCTCTAAATATCAGAGAAAAGGATGATTCCTCTTTTCGTTATAAAGTATTGCTTCCCCGAAAGGAAGCATACGATTATCAGTTGGAATTATTTTTTATACCAGCTTGCATACATTGCATAGCTGTTGGCAATTCGGTTGATTTCGCCTTCGAGAAGTTCCGGACTTACATCTTTAATCTTTTTGGCAGGAGAACCGGCATAAATACTCCCGGATTCAACTTTGGTCCCTTTGGTTACTACTGCTCCTGCGGCCACAATAGAGTTACTTTCGATAACTGCATCATCAAGAACCACGGCATTCATTCCAATCAATACATTGTCATTGATTGTACAGCCATGCACAATTGCCCCATGTGCAATTGATACATTATTCCCGATATTCGTAGGTGATTTTTTATAGGTTGCATGAATAATCGCTCCATCCTGAATGTTGACATTATTGCCAATTTTGATATAATGAACATCTCCTCTCACTACAGCACTAAACCAAACGCTGCAGTCTTTTCCCATTACAACATCACCAATAACAGTCGCATTTTCAGCTAAGAAACAGTTATCGCCAAAAATGGGTGTCTTTCCGTTTAAAGGTACAATTATAGCCATATCTAAATCTTAATTTATAAAGCAAATATACCACTAAAGAAGACTGTTCGAAACTTTAATGTAAACTTTAAGTGTAAAATTACAGCAGGATTGTTCTGATTTTTTCTCTTAAGGTTTTCCAGAAATGTAAATCAACCGACACCCGAATTTCTAATTGTTGCCCAAAACATTAAACAACAATCAATCTTTATTATTCCAGATGAAATAAGTGTCATTTTCTCGAACATTTCATCAAAAAAGTATCATTTTATCATCAATTAAAAAATCATCCTTAACAAATGAAGGATAAACGGCTTTCAATGTTAATGAATCTAATCAAATTCTTATTTTTGCGTCAATGCCTTATGATTATATTTTAGCAACATTCAGAACAGATTATTAAAATTATGGCAAAAGAAGCAAATGTAGTTGAAAAAGAGGAAGTCTTTGTACGTTTTTCGGGCGACTCCGGCGACGGCATGCAGCTTACCGGGACTCTCTTCTCTGACACCCTGGCCTTGGGAGGAAATGATATTTCGACATTTCCCGACTTTCCTTCGGAAATTCGTGCTCCACAAGGAACTGTTGCCGGTGTATCCGGATTCCAGGTAAATTTTGGGAACACTAAAATCAGCACTCCCGGGGACTATGCAGATGTGCTGGTCGCAATGAATCCTGCTGCAATTAAAGCAAACATCAAGTTCACTAAACATGGCGGAACAATTATTTTTGACCGCGACAGCTTTAATGAAAAAAACCTTGTAAAGGCAGGTTACAAAACACTGGACCCAATCGCAGAAGATAAACTGGAAGACTTTAACATTATTCCGGTGGGGGTGACCAGTTTAACAAAGGAAACGCTCAAAGACCTTGATCTTGACAACAAGAGCGTTCTGCGTTGTAAGAATATGTTCGCGTTGGGATTGATCTGCTGGATCTTTGATCTGAAACTTGACCATATTGAAAGCTATATCCGTACAAAATTCCGTAAGAAACCGATTATTGTCGAAGCAAACCTTCGGGTTTTAAAATCGGGTTATAACTACGGTGAAAATATTCAGGAACTTACTCCCCGTTATCTGGTTAACCCTGCTGAAATCGAACCAGGTATTTACAGAAACATTAGCGGGAATGTTGCTACAGCATGGGGACTTTTAGCTGCATCAGAAAAATCAGGCCGTGAGTTATTCCTGGGATCCTATCCTATCACTCCTGCCACTGATGTTCTTCAAACTCTGGCAAATCGAAAAGATTTAGGAGTTAAAACATTCCAGGCGGAAGATGAAATTGCAGGGATCTGTACTTCTTTAGGAGCTGCTTTCGCTGGTGATCTGGCCGTTACTTCTACCTCGGGCCCGGGCTTCGCACTTAAATCAGAAGGACTTGGATTAGCTGTCATGGCCGAACTTCCGATTGTTGTTGTGAATGTTCAACGTGCAGGCCCTTCGACTGGGATACCGACCAAAACAGAACAGTCCGATTTGCTTCAGGCTCTTTATGGACGTAATGGAGAAAGTCCTTGCGTTGTTATCGCAGCAACGACTCCATCCGACTGTTTCTATTATGCTTTCATGGCTGCTAAAATAGCTCTTGAAAGAATGACTCCGGTTGTATTACTTACAGACGGATTCCTTGCGAACGGAAGTGAACCATGGAAAATTCCGTCAATGTCAGATATGCCTGCAATTACTCCGAATATTGCGAAAGATGCTGCCACCTATAAAGCTTACGCACGCGATCCGCAAACTTTTGCACGTGAATGGGCTTTCCCTGGAATGGAAGGATTCCAACACCGTATCGGAGGACTGGAAAAAGGAATCACCGGCAGTGTTAATTCCGATTTTAACAATCATCAGGATATGACTGATGCCAGAGCTGCTAAAGTTGCTCAGGTTGTTGACTATGTTCCGGATCTTGAAGTATTGGGCGAACAGGAAGGCGAACTTTTAGTCGTTGGATGGGGCGGTACTTTTGGACACCTTGCAACTGCAGTCCGTCAGTTGAGAAATGAAGGCAAAAGCATTTCGCTGGCTCAATTCAACTTTATTAATCCTCTTCCGGCGAATACCCGTGAAGTATTTGCAAAATTCCGCAAGATTGTCGTATGCGAGCTTAACATGGGACAATTTGCCGGTTATCTGCGCGATAAAGAACCCGGATTTGAGTACTATCAGTACAATAAAGTAATGGGGCAGCCATTTACCGTTCACGAATTGGTTGACAATTTCAAAAAACATTTGGAGGAATAATTCATGGATGACCAGATTACATATACTCAGAAAGATTTTAAAAGCGAAAATGAGGTACGCTGGTGCCCCGGTTGCGGTGACCATGCTATTATGAACTCAATCCAGAGGGCGATGGCCAACCTGGGAAGGAAGCACGAAGATTTTGCTGTTATTTCCGGAATCGGTTGTTCTTCCCGCTTTCCTTATTACATGAGCACTTTTGGCTTTCATACAATTCACGGCCGTGCTTCTGCTGTCGCTTCAGGTGTAAAATGCGCAAATCCGAATCTTTGCATTTGGCAAATTACCGGTGACGGAGATGCCCTGGCTATCGGAGGAAACCACTTCATACACCTCGTTCGCAGAAACATTGATATCAATCTTGTTCTGTTTAACAACAAGATCTACGGATTGACCAAAGGACAATATTCACCGACTACCGATCGTGGTGCCATTACCAAGAGTTCTCCGTTCGGGACAATCGAAGATCCGTTTAACCCCGGCAAACTGGTTATCGGTGCCGGTGGCAACTTTTTCGCCCGATCTATCGACAGCAATGTAAAATTCACTCAGGAGGTCTTCGAAGAAGCTGCACGCCATGAAGGGACTTCCGTATGCGAGGTTTTGCAAAACTGTGTTATTTTCAACGATGGAGTTCACAATGCCATTACTGATCCGGAGTTCCGCGCCGACCGCCAGCTTTTCCTAAAACATGGAGAAAAGATGATTTTCGGAGCGAACAACGAAAAGGGTATTGTTTTCGAAAAAGGTCGTTTGAAAGCAGTAACAATCGGGCAAGATGGTTATACACTCGACGATATTCTGGTACACGATGCCGAAGAACCTACCGGATGGCTTCAGATGCTGCTTTGCTCAATGGGCTTACCGGAACTACCTGTTGCTTTTGGGGTAATCCGTTCTGTTAAAGCACCGGTCTATGATCAGGTTTTAGTTGAACAGATTGAAGAAGTGAAAGCAAGTAGTCCGATTAAATGCATGGATGATCTGCTGAACAGCGGAGATACCTGGGAAGTAAAATAAGCTATACATACAAAATTTTAAGAGGGTGTTCGGTCAATTCGAGCACCCTCTTTTTTTTTAAAATATTCCTCAAACATGCTTGAATATTGGGGGTTTCGTTTCATTTTTACCTAAATTTTTTCTAATTTAGCTGATCAATCATAAAACATCTAATTAACAAATCAAAGAAAATCAAAAAGCTATGAGAAAATTATTCTTCTGTATATTATTTATCACTTTTAACCTAATGGTCTGTGGTACTTTTACTCCATCCTCAGGCATGCCCGTACAGAAAGAGACTGACTTCAATCCTGCAACCGCTCGCGAAGTTTTAAGCAGGGTAATGGGAGCTCAGGCTGCTAATATCTTTGTCTTTAAGAAGGGATTTGCAACAAACGATCGGAGCACTTATAGTATCAAAACTGAGAATGGAAAGGTTATTATTACCGGGAATACCACGGAAGCATTATGCCGGGGTTGTTATGATTTCTTGAAAAACGGTTGTCATTCTATCGTCAGCTGGTCCGGGAATCGCATTCAGTTTCCTAAGACATTGCCCAATTATACTGCCCAAGTAGAAAGTCCATTTAAATATCATTACTATTTTAATGTCGTTACACACGGATATACTACTCCTTATTGGGATTGGTCCAGATGGGAAAAGGAAATCGACTGGATGGCCCTTCATGGACTGAATATGCCTCTCATTCCGGGAGCTCACGAAGCGATCCTTTATCGTACTTTCGTTAAACTGGGATTGACAAAAGAAGAAACGGATACATATTTTACCGGTCCTGCTCATTTCCCATGGAACAGAATGGGGAATATAACAGGTT
Organism: Bacteroidota bacterium; assembly: GCA_030706665.1. Taxonomy (GTDB): domain Bacteria; phylum Bacteroidota; class Bacteroidia; order Bacteroidales; family Prolixibacteraceae; genus JAUZOB01. The sequence continues at coordinate 15,444 of JAUZOB010000003.1, read as the reverse complement.
GGGATGGCCCGCTTCCTGCTTCTTATTTTGACAAACAGATTAAACTGACTCATCAGATTCTGGATCGAATGAGAGCTCTGGGAATGAAACCAATCGTTCCTGCATTCGCCGGTTTTGTTCCGGAAGCAATCAAGAGATTATATCCCGATGTATCCCTCCGTCAACTTAGCTGGGGCGGTTTTGACAAGAAATATCAAGCAGCAATCCTTGCTCCCGACAGCAAGCTATTCCGAATAATCGGAGCTGCTTATATTCGTGAGTGGGAAAAGGAATTCGGGAAGAATACTTTTTATCTTGCCGATAGTTTTAACGAAATGGATGTTCCGATATCAAAAGACCCGCAAAAGGCATTGGAAGAATTATCCATGTTCGGAAATTCCGTATATCAGTCAATAACAGATGCAAATCCTAATGCCGTTTGGGTTATGCAGGGATGGACTTTCCCATTCTTCCGGGTTAAAGATGAGTTATTATGGACTCCTCAAAGATTGAATGCACTATGCTCAAAGATTCCCGATGACAAATTGCTCATTCTGGATTTGGCCAATGAATACAACAGACTTACCTGGAAAATCGATCCGTCCTGGAAAATGTATGAAGGATTCTTCGGTAAGATGTGGATCTATTCTTTCATTCCCAACATGGGAGGAAAAGTGCCGCTTAACGGAATGCTGGATCTATATGCATCCATGCCGAATGAGGCTCTTACTTACGAGAAGAAACGCAACCTTAAAGGATTCGGCTTCGCACCGGAAGGAATCGAGAATAACGATATTATCTATGAATTGCTGAGTGATATCAGTTGGACTAATAAACCTATCAACGTTGACCACTGGCTGGATAGTTACTGCCTGTCAAGATACGGAAGCAATTCCCCTACCATGAAACAGGCCTGGAAATGCTTCAGAAAATCATGCTTTGGCACATTTGACAATCACCCCAGATTTACCTATCAGTTCCGACCGACTGAAAACGAAAGCGGGTCTGTAAACAAATCAAAGGAATTCTTTGAAGGGGTTCGGTTGTTTATGCAATGCAGCAAAGAATGCAAAGGAAGTAAATTGTATACTTACGATGCCATTGAGTTTGCAGCTCAGTATCTGGGATTAATCGCTGATGAAAAGCTTGCTCTTTATAAGAAGAACCCCAATGATCAAAAATCATTCAACGAGGCAATGGATTTGATGACCGAGATCGACCGTCTGTTTGCATCTCATCCCAACCATCGATTGAGCAGATGGGTCTCTTTTGCACGGAAATGGGGAGATAATGAAAAAGAGTCCGACTATTACGAATCAAATGCAAAACGACTGATCACAACATGGGGCGGTGATGTAAATGAATATTCTGCAAGAACATGGAGCGGATTAATCAAAGATTATTACAAACAACGATGGACTTTATTCAATACCTCTGCAGATAAGGAGAATAAAGATAAGTTACTTCAATGGGAAGAGGCATGGATTAAAAAACCATGGAGAAGTTCGACTGCACAATTCAAGGATCCTATTGAAGAAATCAACACTATACTCAAAACGTATAAAGACTATTAAGAGTTGATATACGGGACTGATGATTAACTCTTTAGTCTAAAGATCTTATTATAAAACGAAGAAGGGTGTCTCAAAATATAGAGACACCCTTCTTCGTTTTTCTATCCTGATGCAATTCCCCAATATTCAATTTTCAAAGACTCCGATACAGCCTCTTGGGTTTCTAATCCTCTTTATTCAAACATTCCATAGTTCCCTGCCGTTCCATTAAATTTATTTTGTCCTTAGAAAGGATTTTCCTAATTTGACAATGAAATAAAAGGAGCCTTTATGGATTATCTGGATCAAATAAGCCTGTCTTCAATTTACAAAAGAAAGAAAACAGACAGGGATATCTTCGAAGAGTTGATGCCCTCAAAGGTAAAAGAGGTGTTGTTGGTTGCAACTCTTTACGACTCATATTCCATTGTACGGGAAGGACAGTTTACAGATAAGATTTTCGGAGAATATTTGCAGCTGAACCTCTACTCTGCCCCTCGTTTTACAAGTGTTAGTTCAATGGACGATGCTCTCCTAACTATTAAGACGAAACACTTCGACCTGGTTATTATTATGGCCGGAGTCGATCGAATTTCTCCGATAAAGTTTGCCGAGGAAATTCATAAAGAAAAAGAGCGTCTACCGATACTATTGCTCGTCAACAATAACATTGACCTTTGCTTCTTTACACAGAAAGCTAAAACAATGCCTGAGATTGATCGTGTCTTTGTCTGGAACGGGAATTCGACCGTGTTTCTTGCCATGATTAAATACATTGAGGACAAAAAGAATGTAGGCAGAGATACGAAAAGCGGAAATGTGCGGGTTGTTCTTCTTATCGAAGATTCGGAGAAATATTATTCCCGATACCTTCCGCTTCTTTACGCCAGTATCATGACTCAGACACAAAACCTTGTCTCTGACGAATCGACGGATGAGCTTCATATGATCCTAAAGATGCGTGCACGGCCCAAAGTTCTTCTTGCCAGCACGTTTGAAGACGCTCTCGATGTTCTCAATCACTATAAAGACAATCTGCTTTGTGTCATTTCAGATGTGAAGTTCTCGAGAAACGGCATTGATGATGAAGATGCAGGTGTTGAACTTCTCAAACTGGTGAAGCAGGTTCTTCGTTTCCCCATCCCGATTCTCCTTCAGTCGCATGATCCTTTAAATGCTGATCGGGCAAGAGCCATCGGAGCTGATTTTATCAACAAGAACTCCGAAAGCCTTTCAATGGATATTCACAACTTTATCTACCGAAGGCTTGGATTTGGAGACTTTGTTTTCCGCAATCCGGACGGAACCCCAATAGCCGTAGCCCGTAGTATGAATGAATTTGAAGAACAGATCCAAAAAGTCCCTATCGATTCAATCATCTATCACGGGAAAATGAATGCTTTCTCGACATGGTTAATGGCCCGTGGAGAGATTAACATAGCCGAACAGTTATTGCCTTACCAAATTGATGATTTCAATGATCCTCAGGAAGTAAGACGTCTATGCCTTACGGTATTCGAGAAAGTAAGAGAAAAGAAGCTACGGGGACGAATTGTTCTGTTTGATTCAGGATTGGTTAATAGTAACCGGTATATTCTTCGAATGGGGAAAGGATCTCTGGGAGGGAAAGGACGGGGAATGGCTTTTCTGAGTCATTTCGTTGAAAATATCGATTTTAAGAAGATAATCCCCAATATCAATATCAGGATTCCTGCCACTTCCATTATCGGTTCACAAGAATTCGATAAATTTATTGAGATCAACAATCTTTATACTGAAATCTATTCCAGAAAGAATTTCAATAAGGTTAAAGAGCTCTTTCTGAATGCACATCTGAGTGATGAATTGAATGATCGGCTGTTTCATTATCTGTTACAGATGAAGAAACCGCTTGCTATTCGTTCCTCTGGTCTATTTGAGGATTCTTTGATGCAGCCGTTTTCGGGAGTATATTCGACTTATCTGATTCCCAATAATCATCCGGATCTGAATGTTCGTTTTGAACAACTGGTCACAGCAGTCAAGCTGGTATATGCTTCAATCTTTACCAAGAGCTCTCAGTCATATTTCGATGCAGTAAATTACAAGATCGAGGAAGAGAAGATGGCTGTTATTATTCAGGAATTAGTCGGACACACTTATAATAAGCGATTCTATCCTCATATAAGCGGCGTAGCACAATCATACAACTACTACCCGTTCTCATACATGAAACCGGATGATGGTTTCTCTGTCGCAGCCGTTGGGTTGGGGATGTATGTAGTCGGCGGAGAAAAAGCATATCGCTTTTGTCCCCGCTATCCTGAATTGAGTCACAACTCTGTTTCCGACCAAATACGCGACAGTCAGAAAGAGTTTTATGCAATAGACCTGACCCGTACCGATTTTGACCTGAATAATGACGGAGAGTTGGCTACTGTCTCAAAATATAAGATTAGGGAAGCAGAAAAAGACGGAACTTTAACTCATTGTGTTTCGACTTACGATATGCTGAATGACCGGCTTAATGCAGGAATAGCAGGAACAGGCCCTAAAGTTGTTGATTTTGCAAATATTCTTAAATACAACTACATACCTCTTGCCGAGACCCTTCGCTTTCTTCTACGTCTCTTTCGCGAAGCAATGGGAGCTCCGGTTGAAATTGAATATGCAGTTGACTTAACCAAAGACGACCGGGGAAATCCGACGTTCTACCTTTTGCAGATAAAACCTCTTTTACGCATCGAAGATCAGATTGACATTGAATTGGGAGAGATTGACCGGAACCACGCACTGATGATCTCTCACCGAGGTATGGGCAATGGAGACATAGAAGGAATCAAAGATATAGTTTACGTGATGCCGGAGAATTTTGACAGAACGCTTACAAAAGAGATTGCAGCAGAGATTGGCGAAATCAATCGTGTCTTTGAACAAAGCGGAGGAAATTATATTCTTATTGGCCCGGGAAGATGGGGTACCCGCGATCGTTTCACTGGAATTCCTGTCCATTGGGCACATATATCACATGCTAAAGTGATTGTTGAAATGGGGCTAAAAGATTTTCCCCTTGATGCTTCGTTGGGCTCACACTTCTTTCACAATGTCACCTCAATGAATGTCGGATATTTTTCTGTTCCATTTGAATCGAGTGAATTCACACTTCAATTGGACAAACTTAAGAATCAAGAGATTGTATGGCAAGGAGAATATGCATGTCACGTTAGATTCAAGGAAGATCTTAAAATTTTGATGGATGGGCGAAGCGGAACCGCAGTAATTCTGGTTCCTGATGAAAACGACACCACTAATTAATCTACAGGCTGAGCCTCTGAATTGATTTTTAGTTTCTCTCAGGATTCATACTATGAGGAAAATATTGGAAGTCCTCTTCTAGAGATCTCTCAACTCACTTCATGCAATAAACGCCTTCTGTGCAAATTTTCTCAGAAGGAGCCAAAAGAAAAGGCTGTCCGTATGAGACAGCCTTTTCTTTTATTTTTTATCGTTATTTATTATGCACGTCTTATCTTGTAACCAGACAATCCATAATAAAGAATATACAAGAAACAGGGTAAACAGATCCAGTATGCATTTTGTGGTCCAAAAAGGTCTTTCATAAAACCGAATACAGTTGGAATCACGGCTCCACCTACAATCGCAATAACCAACAAGGATGAACCGGCTTTTGTGAACTTACCAAGATCTGTCATTGCAAGTGGCCATAAAGCAGGCCACATCAAAGAGCAACCCAATGCCATTAAGGATATGAAATAAATAGAGATCGCGGCCGGAGCGAGTACTACCAATATTGACCCGATAATGGCGATGATAGAACATACTTTCAAGGCTGTTGCCTGATTAATGTATTTCGGAATAAAAATAGTACCACAAAGATAACCGATAACCATACCGACCGGAGCAATCCATGCATAAAGAGCTGCATTGGGCAGATTAAGACTGTTTGCATAGTCAACAAGAGTACCCAAAGAAACTGTTTCAACACCTACATAAAGGAATAGAGCAAGACATCCTAACAAAAGATGAGGAAATTGCCATATAGAAGTTTTATTTGCGGCATAAGGACAATCTTCAGCACTATCTTCATCTTCTCCGGCTGCTTTTACTTCAGGAAGTTTTGACAAAATTGCCATAACTCCTAAGAGAAGGAATACACCGATGATGATATAAAATGGAAGGGTAATATCCGTCAACTGAACATCTTTAACGCTTTTCCCAATAACCAAAGAAAGGAAAAGCGGGGCTACCGGCCATGCAAGTTTATTGCAGATACCCATTATACTCATACGCTTTGCAGCACTCTCAATAGGACCAAGGATTGTTATATAAGGATTAACAGATGCCTGCAAGAAGGTATTTCCCATTCCACTGATAAATGAAGCACATAGGAAAAGCGGAAGACTTCCCATTTTTGCCGAAGGGATAAATAAATATAAGCCCACAGCGAACATTAGGAATGAAAGCGCCATGGTATTTTTATATCCAATCTTACCAATAACAAGAGATGCTGGGTAACCAAAGATTAAAAATGCTGAGAAGGTTGCAGCAATTACCAAATATGATTCTCCGGATGTAATATTTAAGGCTTTATTAAGCAATGGAATAAGGTAACTATTAATACCTAACGCAAATCCAATTGCAAAAAACATTAAACCAATAACCATCATTGGAAAGAGATAGTTATTCCCTTTAGCAGTAGTACTATTATTCGTCATTTTTTAGATTAATTTTTTAGTTTGTGGTTACGAATATAGTTATTTTTTGTAACCATGAAACATCAGTTATTAAGAAGTTTTAAAATTTAGTTCGTATCCCTATTGAATACAATAAACGATAAGATAGTTATTAAGATGTAGTGTATTCAAATGATATTGGTGCTCGTCACCATCATGAGAAGTATAATTTATCAGAACGCATCCTTGCGGAATTGCAAAATCGAACATTAAAACCCTGATTTGTTTGGCAAAGTTAATATCCTTTTCATCCACAATTTTAAAAACAGCTTCCTTTGAACACCAATGTAATAGCATGGCCAGATTCTCTTTCTCCTGATGCTTACAAGCAACTAATTCGGACTCGGAAAGGAAACGAGATGCGACCTTTTGTACAGAACGATTTTCGTATTCCACATCAATTCCGGGAACCTTATCGGATAAAAGAACAGCAACTAATCCTTTCGTATGTGAAATACTCAGATTAAAATTACTGTTCGCCAATTTAGGCTTACCATCCTGAGAATATTCGATAACCGGCCAAAATCCCAATATTCCCTTTAGCAATAAACGGACTGCAATTGCTTCTGCTCTTCGAGCTTCACTTTTAATTTCTCTTGCAAATAAATACATTCTGGGATTAGCAGAAATGGCATCTTCAAGCGTTTGAAGGTTCTCGGTTAATTCCCATAATCCGAGCAGATATTCTTTTGTTTGTCGCTTAAGCAGTATAGGCATACATTATCTCCATTGAGTTGTTTCTATTAGCTTACGGATATCTTTTTCTAAAAATTTAATAACCGGCTGTAACGAATCGCTATTCGGGACTTCACGAATATATAAAGCCCCTCTTAAAAAGTGACGAGTACTATCAGTCAAATAGAACTGCATTGGTGATGCAGCATTCCCTTTAATAAGGTATACTGTCCCATAAACTTTGTCTTTGCTGTTAATAAAAACCTTTTCTTCAATAGCGCTGGCCTTAACAGAATGTTTATAAGCAAGGTCACGCGAATCTTCGGTTAAGCGCATCAATACTGCCCGTTTGGCTTCCTCTGCTGAAAGTTGTTTTTTTCCGAATCTATAATATTCAGATGGGCTAATCTCTTTATACGAAATGTGAATATCTGCTTTGTTGGCAGGAATAGTAATATTCACCCAATGAGGCTCTGAAAATCGATCGTCATCAAGTCGGGCCTGTGCATAAACCGGTATCATAAATCGATAAGGATGACCTTCATCGTACAATTTATACTCTTTTTTAGGAAACGATATTCTAAAATAACCTCGGGGCCTTGGGGTATATTTATGTCTGCATGAAGTAAAAGAAAGACTAAATAGTAACAGAACAACAGTTAATGCTCTACGAGAAAATATTATTTTATGCATATTCATCAATTTATCATCCCCCTCAGTATGAATTAACATTTATAATAAAATGCTGATTTATAATAAAATTTGATTGTCGGACAAATTCTTTAGTCCACCTCACATATCCAGTCTTTCCTGCATCAAAATGCAAAAATAATATTCTTTAATGAGTCTCGTTATCCTCTTGCGGCAGGATTTCAACCATTACCTGTTTAATGCGACGATTATCAACTGCTTCAATTGAAAATTTAAATTGCCTCAACTTAAATACTTCATGCTTTGCAGGCATCTCTCCTTTAATTTCAAGGATTAGTCCGGCAAGAGTATCAGCATCTCCTCTCACCCGATCAAAGATATCATCATCACATTCTACGATCTTATAAAAGTCATTCAATAAGATCTTGGCATCAAAAAGATATTTCGTATCGGTTAAACGGGTAAACATGTTTTCTTCCACATCGAATTCGTCACTAATGTCACCGACAATCTCCTCAAGAATATCTTCAAGGGTTACGATTCCCGATGTTCCGCCGTACTCATCCACCACAACTGCAATATGTACTTTGTTCTTTTGAAACTCTCTCAAAAGATCATCAATTTTCTTTGTTTCCGGGACATAGAAAGCCTGCCGAATCAATGATTGCCATCGGAAGTTTGCACCTTTGGGGATATGAGGAAGAAGATCCTTCACATGCAAAACCCCCTTTATATTATCAAAGTTATCATCAAATACAGGGATTCTGGAGTATCCTGATTCATTAACAACTGAGAGAACCTTCCCAAAAGAATCTGAAATATCGAGAGCAACAACATCCATGCGTGGACGCATTATTTCACTAACGCTGATATTGCCAAATTTCACGATTCCCTCTAAAATCTCTTTATCCTGTCTAATATCTTCGCCTGTTGTAAGCTCAAGGGCATCAGAAATTTCATCGATCGAGATATTCATCCCATGCTTCTGGTAGCGTCGTCTTACAAAAGAAGTAGAATGAATCAAGATCTGATTGATCGGAGCCTGTATCTTTGATAGGAATAAAAGAGGAGCGGCCATCATGCCGGCCATTCGCAAAGGCTTTTGAGATGCATACACTTTCGGAAGAATCTCTCCGAAGAGGAGTAGAATGAAAGAGATGCAAACAACCTGGATCACAAATCCAAGAATCGGTGAATTTGTAAAATTGATTAATGAATTAGTTGTCCAGGCTGAAAGGATAACGATCCCGACATTAATAAAGTTATTAGCAACCAAAATAGTTGCCAATAGGTTTTGTGGATTTTCAAGAAACCGCAGAATGATTTTACTTCTTTTAGTTCCTTTATGCTTTAGCTTTTCAATATCGACAGGTCGTAAAGAGAAAAAAGCAATTTCGGCTCCTGAGAACAAAGCCGTTATAAACAATAGAACTCCGATCACAACGATTCCTGCTATTGACCCGAAAGAGACCGGGTTGAATGTAATATACAGGTTAGACATGCTCGCAGGAGGTAAATTCACAATTTCCAAAATCACTTTTTTAAATTAAGTTGGATTAGAACGGCAGATCATCATCCTGAGATTCAGGAGTGAATGTACTGTCCGAATTTACATTAGAAGAAGCCGGGGCCGATTGAGCATTATTATAACCATTGTCAAATGAGTCAGAAGCTCCGTTACCATCTTCCTTACGGCCCAGAAACATCATATTATCAGCATAAATTTCAGTAACATAACGTTTATTGCCGTCTTTATCATCGTAAGAGCGGGTACGGATGCGACCTTCAATGTAAAGCTGGCGGCCTTTACGTACATATTTTTCCGCCAAATCTGCAAGTCCCCTCCATGCTACAATGTTGTGCCACTCGGTAGTTGTTACCCGTTCACCATTTTTAGCAGTGTAGGTTTCACTGGTTGCAAGTGAAAAGTTTGCAACAGCAACATTTGAATCCAAATGTCTTACTTCAGGATCCTTCCCTACATTACCCACCAAGATTACTTTGTTAACTGACATAATTCAGCCTTTTAAATTAGATTAAACATTAAAAAATAGCAATACAATTTACAAAAAATTCCCCCGCAGTTGTTCTTTTATGGTAAATAAATGTCAGCAAGATATCATTCATAACGATTGATGAGATAACGCTCGACCAAACGAGGAACGGCAAATTTAAAAATATCTTTCTTTAAAACTTTCCTATATTTCTCAGAGAGATCAAACTCTTCGGGTAAATCAATCCGAATGAAACGGGTATATATTTTCAAATGACTGAGTAAATGCACAGGAACTCTCTCCCACCCTGTGATTACCGGTTTTATTCCATCAAATAAATCACTCCATTCTTTATTTAAGATCAATTCATCAACCCCGATCTCTGCGACGGTCTCAATCAAGGGAAATTCAAAGAGTCCATGCCAAATATCGCCCCCCTTTCTTTGATGTATAAAAGTATGGGAACCGGATGTAATATCCAGATAATTAAAATACCGATTGCGCTGCACAGTCCTTCCAATCTTCACCGGTAACATCGAAATTGTTTTATCTCTTAAGGCAACACAGGAATCATTAAGCGGACAATTTTTACAATCCGGACTTTGTGGAGTACAAACTACGGCACCAAGCTCCATGACCGCCTGATTATAAATCCCCGGATTTTTTTGATCCAGAAAATGATTTGCAAGCTCACGAAACATCTTTTTCCCTTCTCCGGTATCAATGGGGGCATCTAACCCTGTAAAACGGGACAATACTCTATAAACATTCCCGTCAATGGCAGCATAGGGCAAATTAAAAGCGATTGAAGCAATTGCAGACGCAGTATATTCCCCTACACCTTTTAAAGATAAAATAGCATCATAAGTATCGGGAAATTGTCCGTTATATGAATTCAATATAAACTTTGCCGCAAAATGTAGATTTCTTGCACGTGAATAATATCCCAGTCCCTGCCATAATTTTAAGACCTCGTCTTCGGACGCTGAAGCCAAATCCTTCAAGGTTGGAAAGTGCTCTATGAAGCGAATATAATAATTGGTTCCCTGATCTATACGTGTCTGTTGCAGAATAACTTCCGATAACCATATAAAATATGGATCAGAAGTCTCCCGCCATGGGAGCAGACGATGATCATTTTCGTACCATTTAATTAAGGAAGTTGTAAAATCCATATCTAAGAAAAGCCTAACACATTAAAAATCTTCACATGATAATTCAAAAATAATCATATTCACTTGCTTTTATTTTAAGAAAACTATTATTTTTGCAGACCGATCGAAAACGCAATTATAATTTGTTGAAAATTAAAATATTTAAAAATGACTAAAGCAGATATCGTAAACGAGGTTTCCAAAAACACAGGAATCGAAAAAGTAACAGTACAGAGAGCCGTAGAAGCGTTCATGGAAACTGTTAAAGGCTCGTTGGTAGAAGGAAAGAATGTTTACCTCAGAGGTTTTGGTAGCTTCATCGTTAAAAAGAGAGCTGAAAAAACTGCACGTAACATTTCAAAAAATACTACTATTATTATTCCTCAGCACTTTATCCCGTCATTCAAGCCGGCTAAGACATTTGTCAATAAAGTTAAAAATAACGTAAAATAAAAAATCATGCCAAGCGGAAAGAAAAGAAAACGTCACAAGATGGCTACCCACAAGCGTAAAAAAAGACTAAGAAAAAACAGGCATAAAAAAAGGAAATAGGCTGTTATTTTAGCCTGTTTTTTTAGGAAAAAATTGTAAAGTTTAAACCTAAAGTGCAACAGTGCTTTAGGTTTATTCTGTTTTATAGGTACATTATTTAATACAAATTTGTAAGTTTAAGACTGTGAGCAGCGAACTAATTGTTGATGTCTCTCCCTCAGAAAGTGTTATTGCTTTATTGGAAGATAAACGACTTGTCGAGCTCACCCGCGAGAAGAGTGGTGCTAAGTTTGCGGTAGGTGACATTTACCTCGCAAAGGTAAAGAAAATCATGCCTAGCCTGAACGCCGCTTTCATCGATGTAGGTTACGAAAAAGATGCCTTTTTGCATTATCTGGACCTGGGGCCACAGTTTTCCACACTAAACAAGTTTTTACAACACGCAAGTTCAAAAAAGAGTCGTATCACGTCAATCTCTAAAATTACCTCTGATTCCGATATTGATAAGGAAGGTAAAATTTCTGATGTGATGAAAGTTGGGCAATCGATATTGGTTCAGGTTTCAAAAGAACCAATCTCTTCAAAAGGTCCCCGTTTGACCTCCGAAATTTCAATTGCCGGACGCTACATGGTTCTTCTCCCCTTCAGTGAGAAAGTCACGATTTCTCAAAAAATAAAATCAGGAGAAGAGCGGAATCGATTAAAGAAGCTTATCCAAAGCATCAAACCTAAAAAATTCGGTGTAATAATCAGAACTGCAGCCGAAGGCAAGAAAGTTGCAGAACTTGACCAGGAATTAAAAAAATTGGTTGCAAAATGGGAAAGCCTCTTTAATATTCTAAAAAAAGCCAAACCTCCGGTCCTGCTTATTGGAGAGCTTGATCGGACAATTGCCATGTTGCGGGATATTTATAGCCCTAACTTTTCAAGCATCTATGTGAACGACCCGACTAGTTGTAATGACATCTGTGATTATCTGGAAACAATTGTTCCCGAAAAGAAGAAAATTGTAAAGCAATACACCGGGAAACTTCCCATCTTCGAACATTTTGGGATCGATAAACAGATTAAATCATTATTTGGGAAAACTGTTTCAATTAAAAATGGCGCCTATCTGATCGTGGAACATACTGAAGCATTCCACGTAATCGACGTTAATAGTGGGAATCGCTCTAAAGCCGGGATTGACCAAGAAACCAATGCCATGGAAGTTAATATGGCTGCCGTTGAGGAAATTGCCAGGCAATTACGATTGAGAGACATGGGCGGTATTATTGTCATTGATTTTATCGATATGCACAATGCCGATAATCGCCAAAAAATTTATGATCACATGAAGGCTATGATGGCTGCCGACAGATCAAAGCACAATATTTTGCCTTTGAGTAAATTCTGTCTGATGCAGATTACCCGTCAACGTGTAAGGCCTGAACAGCATGTCGACACGGCTGAAGTTTGCCCGGTATGCAATGGAACCGGAAAAGTAACGCCAACTGTTTTGCTTGTAGATGAGATTGAAAGCAAAATGGAATATCTGTTCAAAGATCTGAACAAGAAAAAATTAACAATTCAGGTCCATCCTTTTGTTGCAGCTTATCTGACTAAGGGATGGCTCAGTCTTGCTCAAAAATGGAGGTTCAAGTACCTGAAGCGTATTCAGGTTGAAGGAGTGAGTTCGTTAAGCTATCTTGACTGCCATTTCCTGGATGAGAACCTGGATGAAATGATTTTATAACATTTAGTATCTTAGATCCCGGAACAATCCGGGATCTAATTTTAAAAACCCTCTGGCAGTTTGATTTCTAAAGGCAGAAAATGAAAAATATTTTAATCTTTTGCATTCTATCGCTTTTCTCCTTAAATGCTGTCGCTGCTTATAAAATCAGTGGCAAAATAAATGTCAAAAATAGCTGGCAACCGGTTGTTTATCTTGCAACATTAAACTCTCCGGATGACTTCTTCGTTGCGTCTCCCGACTTTATTATCAATTCTGCCAACATTAATCCGGATGGAACTTTTACACTTAATGGCGACGATCTCCCCGATGATCTCCGTTTTTACCGACTATATGTCAATCGGAACAGAGAATCAGCAGTCGAATTTTATCCGGAAAGTCAAAAAAACTATATTCACATCCTCCTCAACAACAATTCAAAGATCAATATTGAAAGTCTTGATGACCAGGCAATTCTCCGGCACGTTAAAATTACAGGTTCACCGGATAATATCATTCTAAACCGCTTTCAGGAAGAGTTTCCGAATCATAAAGAGCAACTATATAAAGAACAGTCCCCGGTAAAAAATAACCTCGTGCGATCAAGTCTTGACCGTTACATCAAACATTTTGCCGATACCTGTAGAAATACCCTGATTGGACTCTTTGCAATTTATCACCTTGAAAACAAAGAAGCGGATTTTCTCTATGACAGTAGATTCTACGAAAATTTCCAGGCTAAACTTCATGCTCAATACCCCGCTTCTCCTTATACCGGTAAATATGATGAACTAATTAAGCAATTTGTAGGATTCAGAAATGTAGTATGTGCTCAACCCGATTCGAAAAACCTTTGGAAAAATGTCATTATTTCCATTGAAACTGCATTAATTCTTCTTCTCATCTTCTGGATAATTCTGCTCAAAAGAAAAACGTCTTCACTAAAACAAGAATCAGCTCTTATCTTAGATTCTTTGAAAAACGAAGAAGAGAGTATTGAGCCTTTTACAACCAAAGAGCGCCAGATTCTTGATCTGATCATTCAAAACAAATCAAATAAAGAAATTGCACAGGAACTTTTCATCGAACTGAGTACGGTAAAAACCCATGTCAACAATATTTATCGCCGCTTGAAAGTCAACAATCGTCAGGATGCCATAAAAACCTATAAATCAATATTACTTAGAGAATCATCACAAATCCGCTAATCAATAATTCCACCCGGTTTAGTCCTTTTATCAACCTGATATATTAAAAAAAAAGACTACTTTTCTATAATTTTGAATCATAAATCAAGAAATGATCGCAAGTATTGCACACCGTTGGTTATAAAGATGGCCAATGTCTTTGCAACACCGTGCTTCTTGATGTTGAACAAAAAATAAAAGAAGCAATCAGGCTTCGTCTAAAATAATTTTAAACAAAATAAAATCTAAACGATCAGCAGATGAAAAAGGGTTTTACATTGATTCTTCTTTTGATGATTCTTTCGCACTTCGCAAGTGCTCAGGTATTGGATCCCGTAAAATGGAAATTTAATCAGAAAAAGACAGGACCTCAGGAATATGAACTAACGTTCACTGCCTCTATTGACAATGGCTGGCATCTTTATTCTACTGATCTTCCCGACGGCGGTCCGGTTAAGACATCATTCAAATTTGAAAAATCTTCAAAATACACCTTTACTTCAGCAATTGCGGCTAACGTTAAGCCCTCTGAAAGTTATGATCCGAACTTTCAGATGAAACTTCGTTTCTTCAAGAACAAAGTAACTTTTGTCCGTAAGATAAAACTCCTCGAACCGGGGGAAATCCAGATAAAAGGAGTCATTGAATACATGAGTTGCAATGATGAAACCTGTACTCCTCCTGCAGAGGCTGAGTTCGATTTCAAATTGAAGAGCGATCTTCAATCCGGAACCTTGACGGCAGCAACCAAAAATTCAGGAGCCAATGCCGCAACAGGTGATTCTGCATCTAAAAAAGTAACTGCAGACACAACTACAAAATCACTTTCCACCCCTGATACTGTGAAATTCACTAGCGCAGCAAATGTAAAATCAGAGAATCCATCATCCGGGAATAGTGGATCAGTTCTCTGGAAATTTTTCATTCTCGCATTCCTGGGTGGACTGGCAGCACTCCTAACCCCCTGCGTTTTTCCCATGATCCCGATGACGGTATCCTTTTTTATTCACACTGGAAAAACAAAAGCTCAGGCTATATTACACGCCCTAATCTACGGGATATCAATCATTGCAATTTATACAGTGATCGGAACAATTGTAGCCGTTTCTTTCGGACCTGACGCTGCAAACTTCCTTAGTACCCATTGGCTACCCAATATCTTATTCTTCCTTGTATTTATGATTTTCGCATTCTCTTTCTTTGGAATGTTCGAAATCGTTCTTCCAAGTTGGGTCGTCAACAAAGCTGACAAACAATCTGACAAAGGTGGTTTTATTGGAGCATTCTTCATGGCACTTACATTGGTATTGGT